>MZGM01000001.1 GCA_002085035.1 Candidatus Zhuqueibacterota bacterium 4484_219 | reverse complement strand
ATTCATCGGCTGAAATGAGCGAAGCAGTATCCAGTTTCGCCTCTAAAAGCGCATCAAGAATCGCTGTGCATTATCAGGTGTAGCCTCGATCAGAATATCCAGGTCAAATGTAGCCCGTGGTACGCCGTGCAACACAGCAGCGATACCGCCAATGACAACGTACTTAACTTCGTGCTTTTGAAAGGACGCGAATACGTCCCGAAGTTGATTGAGCATGCTTTTGTTCCACAATTTTGGGATTGTTTGTGAGTATCAAATCAGTGAAAGAACACAGTAGCTCCATTCGCTCTGAGAGCGATAGTGACTGAAACCAACGTGCTTTGGCTTCGGGTGTTTCCTCTTCTCGATCATGAGAAACGACCTTGTCCATCATTATCCCAACCTCCAGATACGCCATCGTCTCACTATACCCTGATTCTCTTGCTACCCGTCAGACCATTTACTCAAAACCCCTTGATAGAACAGCATTTCCTTTAAACTGATACGGTTAGATTTAGTTCCGGGGTTATTCAAAATAGTTGAAAGATTTGATATTTCAGAAGCTACAACAATAGAGCCACAGCGTAGGCAGCAATCCCTTCCCCCTTTCCAATAAATCCCAAACCTTCGTTAGTGGTAGCCTTAATAGAAATCTTGGTAACTGGCACACTCAAAGCATGGGCAATATTCTCTTGCATTTGAGGAACAAAAAATTTTACCTTCGGTCTGTCCATAACAATTACCGAATCCACATATTCAATTCTAAGATTCTGCTCAGTCAACAGACTTTGTATCTGGGATAAGATTTTCAAGCTGCAGATATTTTTCCATTTTTGTTCGGTATCGGGGAAATGGGTGCCAAGATCGCCTAAGCCGGCGGCACCAAGCAAAGCATCACCAATAGCATGACTAAGCACATCAGCATCCGAATGACCAAATAGCCCCTTATCGAACGGAATTTCTATTCCGCCCAGGATTAACTTACGGTCTTCAACCAACCGATGCACATCGTAGCCAATACCTACTCGCATCTCAACTCCGCCTTAATAGACACTCTGCTATTATTAAATCATCTGGAGTGGTAATCTTTAAATTGTACCGATCTCCTTGTAGAATTTTTACTTCATGCCCCAATCGTTCTACCAGCATCGCATCATCTGTTCCGTAAAATTCTTCTTCCATGGCCTGACGATAGGCTTGTAAGATCAACTGGTAATTAAAAGTTTGTGGTGTTTGTATTTCCCATAGCTGCCGACGGTCTAAAGTTTCTACTACCAGGGTATTTTGAACTTTTTTAATTGTGGCTGTTACAGGTACGGCTACCACCACTGCCCCAAAAGCCTGGCATTGTCGGATCGACTGCTCGATAAGTTCTGGTCGGATTAAGGGGCGAACAGCATCGTGAATCACCACAATCTCGGAGCTACTGTCAACTGCTTGTAATCCGGCATAAACAGAATCCTGGCGTTGTTCTCCACCTGCAACCATGCACTGGATTTTATGGATATTGTACTTCTCTAACAATTCTTGGAGAGGGTGGTAAGCACCGTTTCGGGGCAAAACCAGAATTACCGCATCGATTAAGGGACAGGCTTCAAATTTTTCTAAGGTATAAAAAAGAATCGGCTTATCACCGATTCTTAGAAATTGCTTATGAACATTAGTGCCCATCCTTTTCCCTGTTCCAGCAGCCGGGATAATGGCAGTAACTTTCAATTTACCCTTTCCAACTTAAATCAAAGAATTAACATAGCATCGCCGTAACTGTAGAAGCGATATTTTTCGCGCACGGCTTTACGATAAGCTTTGAAAACAAAATCATGTCCAGCAAAAGCACATACCAACATTATCAACGTTGATCCAGGTAAATGGAAATTAGTAATTAGAGAGTCCGTTACTTTAAATTCATATGGTGGATAAATAAACTTATCCGTCCATCCTGCAACGGGCTTGACAAAATGATCAGAGGTAACTGCAGTTTCTAAACCCCGCACTGTACTGGTGCCCACCGCAATAATGCGGCCTCCTTGTCGCTTCGTTTTGTTAATTACCTGGACAGTTTCTTCGTACACCTCGAAATATTCAGAATCCATTTTGTGACGAGATAAATCTTCCACCTGCACCGGCCGGAAAGTACCCAAGCCCACATGCAACAGGATTGGAACAATTTTTACTCCCTTTTGTCTAATTTCATCCAAAAGCTGCTCAGTAAAATGCAGTCCTGCTGTGGGAGCAGCTACAGCGCCTCGAACTCGAGCAAATACAGTTTGATAACGTTCTTTATCCATCGGTTCCGCTTCACGCTTAATATATGGGGGTAGGGGGGATTTCCCCAATTTTTCTACCATTTCATAAAAATCGCCTTTGTAATTAAAACGCACTACCCGTCCACCCGAAAGTGTATTATCAATCACATCACAATAAAGCTCACCATTCACGGTTAATCGATTGCCTACCCGTACCTTACGTGCCGGCCTAACCAGCACTTCCCATAAACCGTCTTCCAATTCGCGCAACAAAAAAATCTCAACTTTAGCATCCGTTTTTTCTTTAGTACCAATCAGTCGAGCAGGAAAAACTTTGGTTTCGTTAACTACCAGACAATCACCCTCATTTAAGTATTCCACAATCTCGTAGAAGTGTCGGTGTTCAATCTTCTGGGAATCACGATGCAGCACCATTAATCGTGACTTATCTCTTTTTTCAGCAGGATATTGTGCAATCAGACTTTCGGGAACTGAATATTTGAAATCAGATAATTTCATTTTGTTACTCCATTAAGTTTTATTTCAAATACTAACCATTAGAAGAGACGTTGTTGTAATCCTATTTCCTTACGTTTATAACCAAAATGTTTATAGGCCAAATCGGTAGCTTCTCGTCCTCTTGCAGTTCGTTTTAAGAAACCCTGCTGGATAAGGTAAGGTTCGTAAATCTCTTCGATGGTATCACTTTCTTCTCCTACCGCCACCGCTAATGATTGGATACCAACCGGGCCGCCATTAAACTTCTCGATAACCGTACAAAGGATGCGCTTGTCCATCTCATCCAGACCACATTCATCTACATCTAATCTTTTCAAAGCGTGTTTAGTAATTTCATGGGTAACCACGCCGTTGCCTTGAATTTGAGCAAAGTCGCGGACACGGCGCAATAAACGATTTGCGATTCGAGGGGTGCCACGTGCTCTTCTGGCAATTTCATGAGCTGCTTCTAATTCAACCTCTATCTTAAGAATCTTAGCCGAGCGTTTCACAATCAAAAACAAATCCTCTGGTGGATAGTAATCCAATCGATTAACCACACCGAAACGAGCGCGCAATGGCGAAGTTAATAGTCCTGCTCTGGTCGTCGCTCCTATTAAGGTAAAATTGGGAAGATTCAACTGAATGCTGCGTGCATTTGCACCTTTGTCGATGACAATATCAAGACGAAAATCTTCCATAGCAGGGTAGAGGTATTCTTCTACCGCGGTATTCAATCGATGAATTTCATCAATGAATAAAACATCACCGTTTTCAAGGTTAGTCAAAATCCCCGCTAGGTCGCCGGGACGTTCCAGAATCGGTCCCGAGGTTACCTTAATATTGGTTCCCAACTCATTAGCAATAATATTAGCCAGGGTGGTTTTACCCAACCCAGGCGGACCATAAAATAACACATGGTCCAATGCCTCTCCTCTTGCTTTAGCAGCCTGGATGAAAACTCGCAAGTTCTCTTTAAGCTTAGTTTGGCCCACAAAATCCTCAAATTCGGTAGGCCGTAAAGTGCGATCAAGTTCCCACTCCCCTTCCAAACGTTCGGGAGTAGTAGGCGTTTGACGTCGTTGAAAATCCACAGAAAACCCTTTGCAATAAATTCAAACCTACTCAATAACTGCTAAAGCTTTTTTAATTAATTCTTCAACAGTGGTGATATTCTTCTGCCCTCTGAGTACCTTATCAATAGCTTGTTGAGCTGCAGAACGCTTGTACCCTAATGAAACCAGTGCCAACACTGCTTCTTCAATAAAATCGATCTTGATTCCATATTTTTCAGCTGCTGTTTTGGTGATGCCGGTATTCATTTTCTCTTTAAGATCCATCACCAGACGCTGTGCCATTTTACGGCCTACACCAGGAATAGCTGTTAAGACGTCGAAATTTTCTTGAAGAATAGCTTGTTGAAAATCTGCTACAGAAATACCAGAGAGAATCCCCTGAGCAACTCGAGGTCCCACGCCAGAAACCCCAATCAGCTTAAGGAACAATTCGCGTTCTTCTGCTTCAACAAATCCAAAAAGTTTAAGTGTATCATCGCGCACATGGAGATAAGTTAACACATCGGCAAATTCCCCTATCTCTGGCAAATTCTGGTAAGTGGTAATCGAGACGTGTACCTCAAAGCCCACGCCGTTGACATCTAATAGGAGTCTGGTAGGGTTTTTTTCAATAATCTTGCCACGCAAAAAACCAATCATTTTACCTCGTCTGGACGCGTCCTAAATTATTGACTCATCCGTTGTCTCATTCCAACGCGGTGACAATGGCAAACTGCTACCGCCAATGCATCAGCAGCATCATACTCCATTCGCTCCTTGTGAATGCTTAACAAATCTCGAATCATGCGTCGCACTTGTTCTTTGGAAGCATTTCCATAACCCACAACTGCCAGCTTCACCTCTCTGGGAGAGTACTCCGCTGTCGAGATGTCCTTCAGGGCACTGGCTAAAATCACTACCCCTCTGGCTTGTCCCAGTTTCAACGCCATCTGGGCATTTCGTGCTTGGAAAATCTCTTCTACTGCTATTTCATCAGGGTGGAACCGATCAATTAGTAGCGACATGCGTTCAAAAATCGTTAGTAACCGGGATGGCAATGCCTGGGCGGTATTGGTTCGAATAACGCCAAAATCTACTGGTAGGATTTTGTTGCCCTCATACGTCACAATCCCATAACCGGTAGTTATGGTACTGGGGTCTATCCCCATTACAATCACCGCATCACCCCAATTTAACCCACTTCTTCCATTAGCTTCACATCGATGTCAAAGTTTGAATAAATGTTTTGCACATCCTCATGCTCTTCTAAGGCATCCATCAGTTTGAGCAACTGTTCAGCCTGTTTGCCTTCGATTTTCACAGTATTTTTGGGGTACATGGTAATTTGGGCAGACTCGATTTCAATACCAGCATCGGTGAGGGCTTGCTTGGTGCTGTCAAGATCTTCGGGCGCGGTCAGAACTTCGATCAGCTCTTCGTCACTTTTGATGTCCTCTGCCCCAGCATCTATGGCTGCTAACATTATTTCATCCTCGCTAGCAACGTCGGGTCGTATTTCAATGACACCCTTTTTCTCGAAAATCCACGCCACACTTCCAGAAGCTGCCAGATTTCCACCGTATTCATATTGTTCGCTTTAGCCTCAGCGATAGCCTTGCGTAAGCGAGGGTTAGCATTTTCGTCGCCCCCACCCAGACGAGCAGCAACTGTAATCTCTTTAATCAACCGGGTAAAAATACGCCCCCGCTGAGCATCTAGTTTCCCCTTCTTCCGCTTAATTGAACTCCATTTAGAATGACCAGACATAATACCTCCTCTAAAAACCTATCTATTAATTTAATAAATTTTTTGCCCTTTTACAAACAAAATTTTAGTTTTCCGCTGTCGGTAAGTTAAAAAACAGGAGACAATAAGGAGGTGAATGTCTATTGGCAAAATCGTGAGCAGCACAAGAATCAACTTCGAGAGATTCCTACCCAGGGCAAAAGATCTGGGCTATTCAAAAAGGGACTATAGCCCCTCCCCCTTGATGCTTTTTTCATCTTTATGTCCCCTTACCCACAACCAGCAATTATTCTCTTTTTTCTACCATGGTTCGGATAATCCAGGCGTCCAGAAATCCTAATCGCACCGCTTTTTTTTGTAGCTCTTCTGCCTCTCTGCGAGTAACACAATTTCCAACACGAATCTTATAATAAGGACTATCAAAGATCAGGTAGACATCTTCGGTAAATTTGAGCATGGCCTCCTTCTGAATTTCCATAGCTTTTCCTTGATCTTCCAGTGCTGCTATCTGAATACGATAACCAGGAACCTTAACCACAGTCTTCAACCCAGTAGTATCCTTCCCAGCTCTGGCAACACCGGTGTCAGCTCTGGCTTTCTGCAGCCCAGAAACTTCAGAAGGAGTAACCTCGATTACAAAATCATCATCAGTGAAAGTTAAAGGGTCTAAATCTTCGATGATGCCCTTAGATTTTTCAGCAACCTTTTCTTTTCTTACCTTGGCTGGTTTTGTTGCAGCACAAGCAACAAGAAGAGCCAATATCAGCAAAATAGTTAAATTGCGCAAAATGTTCATGAATTTCCCTTTCGCTAGACTCGCTTTAGGGAGCAAGAGATCAAAATAACATCAATTCAGGAAGACTTTAACTTCCTCACTTCTTCAGTTAATGCTGGGACTATTTCGAACAAGTCTCCCACAATTCCATAATCAGCCTTTTTGAAAATAGGAGCCTCCGGATCTTTATTGATTGCCACGATATATTTTGATGATGACATCCCGGCTAAATGTTGGATTGCCCCGGAAATGCCTACCGCAATATAAAGATTGGGAGAAACAGTTTTGCCTGTTTGTCCTACTTGATCGGAATGTGGGCGCCAACCAGCATCGACAGCCGCTCGTGAAGCGCCTACCGCTGCCCCCAATTCCTTGGCCAACTCTTCTAAAATAGCAAAATTGCCTGGTTCTCTCATCCCCCGTCCACCAGAAACAATAATATCTGCTTCTGTTAACTCAATTCTATCTCCACCCATAGGGCGAAATTCCTTCACTGAAGATTTCGATTTCCCTTCAGCGACGTTAACCTGTATCTTTTCCACAGCAGCTTCTTTTCCCTCTTGTTGCTTTTGAGCACTGAACACATTGGAACGTAAGGTTGCCATTTGCGGTTCGGAATTGAAAGCCACCCGAATGTAAGCTTTCCCGGCGTAAATCGGACGTTTGATTTCCAGCTTGCCATCAACGACAAACAATTCGGTACAATCGGAAGCCAAACCTACTCCCAGTTTAGCAGCCACCCGGGGTGCCAAATCGCTGCCTAATGAAGTGGCTGGAAATAAAACCACTCCAGGCTCTAATTCAGTAATAATGTCTATCAATGCTTGAGTGAATCCTTCTGGAGAATAGTAATGAAAATCAGTGTTTTCTGCAGCGATAACTTTATCAACCCCATAGGCACCAAGAGTAGTAGCACTGTCGGCAATAGCATCACCCACCACTGCCGCTACCAACTCACCACCAAGAGCATCTGCAACCTGACGCCCGGCAGTAGCTACCTCAAAAGCAGACTTGCGAAATTGACCATTATTCTGTTCAGCAAAAAACAAAACCGCTTTCGACATAGAAACCTCCTTTTGTATTCGTGGTACAAATCAGCTAAAATTTATATTACCTTTGCTTCTTCATGGAGCAGTTTCACCAGCTCCGGCACTGCTTCTTTACCACTTCCCACAATCTTTCCGCCTTTTCGCTCAGGTGGGTATTCCATTTTCAAAACACTTATCTTTGCTTCTTCCATAACCGGAGATTTTTCCTCGATGGGTTTTTTCTTGGCCATCATAATTCCTTTGAGTGAAGCATACCGAGGCTCATTCAATCCTTTCTGAGCTGTAACAATAGCCGGCAATGATGCCTCTATTACTTGGGTGCCACCTTCTACCTCGCGTTCAGCAATGATCTTACCATCTTCAAGTTCTAATTTCGTTACCACTGTGATACAGGGAATGTCTAACAAAACTGAAAGCCGAGGGCCAATCTGGGCACTGTCATCGTCTATGGCCTGCTTACCTAAAAAAATCAGATCATATTTCATCTCTTTCAGCGCATTGGCCAAGCCTGTGGCTACAGCGTGAGAATCCAGATAGGTATCATCCGTTTTGAGAAGTACCCCTTTGTCGGCTCCCATTGCCAATGCGCTACGAATGGCAGTAGTTGCTCGCTCTGGGCCCAAGCTAAGAATAGTAACCTCGCCCTCTCCCAGTTTTTCCTTAATGCGTAATGCTTCTTCAATCGCAAACTCGTCGTAGGGATTAATCACGTAGTTAACGTCTGTGGGATCGATGGTTTTACCATCTGCCCCAATTCTGACTTTGGTCTCCGTATCTGGTACCTGTTTCATGCAGACAACGATATTCACTTTGCCTCCTCCAATTTAGTTCAACTTTAATACACCGAAATCAATTGGTAATAATTTAGAAAATTATTACCAATAAGTCAAGTTTAAAGATTCTATCTGGGAAAAAGATGGAATTTCAGATCGAAGCCATTGACTACAAAGCTTTAATACGATAACCTTTGATCTGGGGATCGTTGTTGAAAATCCAGCCTACTACTTCACCAATATTAATTTCATCGGAGAGATAACTTCGGAGAGTGATGGCGGTAGAGCCTTCGTTCAGAAAGGCAGTGGTTGAACGTAGCATTTGGCGAAAACGATCTTGCCAAATGACAAAATTTTTTGGTCGCAAATCGACCCAACCTTTCTTGGCCCAGCGGTCAATTTGTTCGGGGGTACTCTGCACAACAAATTCGCCACGATACTCGGGAATATTAATAAACGGCCCCCGAATCAGCTGCTTTCCGTCTGGAGTCAGGATAGGAATGCCTACGGAAACGATGACATTGCGTATTTCGCTGCGCCGCACGTAGTTGTAAAGAGAGCGTGAAATTGCTTCTGGTTCGGCATCAAGAACATTTTGTAGCGTTTTATAACGAATTTTAAGTAAATGAGCTTCGTAAAGGAGCTTAGACAGCTCCGGTGGACCAAGTTGTCCCAATGCCACACTATGTGAGTTCGTTTTTTTCTCCAAGCGTTTCATTTCTTCAAGCACAGGACGACGCAAGTAGCCAGCACGATAGCTGGGGTCCATAATTGCCCCATCGATAGCAGCAATAACATCCTTACCAGTATTGCTACCCATAATTTCAAGAACCACATTCTGAGCAATTTCCTCAGGGGTAACAAACTCCATTTGATACAAGGAAGTAATTGCTTCAAACTCACCGAGAGTAAAAAATCCATTTTCGCCGGTATCTACCCCTACCATCATCAGTTCACCCTTTTGATTGTAACCGGTACGGAAAGAAATATCAACTGTGTTTCCAAGCGGTTCCATCTGGCTTTCATAAATCATCGCAGGCTTGCCGTCCCGACGAATTGCCCGATATTCTATTTTTCGATAACCAATCATTGCTCCGGGTTTGATCTCTTTAACGATTGGTCCTCCAGGGGTTCGTGCCATTAAGAAAAGTAATCCAGTATGAGCAAAAGCCACCGCTGTTTTGGTCATCAAGTTGGCACTTGGTTTATCTTCGCTATGGGTGTAGGGAATATTTAGCCCCATACCGCCGGTGCCGGTAGTGCCAATCTTGACGTAAATGCGTGTGCCAACCTCTACCATTGCTTCCCAAAGGAGTTGCACATGACGAATAAGCTGAGGAATAGATTGACTTACCAACAGGTGTTCCAGCTTTTTGATACTTACCTTCTCCAACGGCCGTGCTTGTTCCGACCGATCATCTGCCTGTATCTGATTGAGAATATTTTCTACCTCTAAGGAGGTAGTGTAAACATCCTGATAGCTGATGGCAGTAGCAGTATTAATAGAATCTACGATAATCTCTGGTTTGAAACTACGAATAATGTCCACCAATTGGGATTGTTGGTAGGTAGCGCTTTTATCACCAAAAACGTCTTGAAATAGAACTCTACTCTTACTGAGACTTTCTAAAATTTCCTTACGGGTCTTGTCAGCAAATTGCTTACGCACAAACACATTCCCCCAACAGCCTTCAAAACTGATATCAGGAAATTCTTTGTGAAAATCACGCAAAGCTTCCCTTACTTCACGCTGGTAACGCGACGCTATTACAATCAACTCAGGTTTCAAGTCACGTGCGATTTGGCGTACCACCTGGGCACCTACCAGCCCGGCGCCCCCCAAAACCAATACACGTCCGACATGAATATTCATCATAATCTCCTACTTTAAGCTACATAGAAGAACCTAAACTCCTCAGAGAAAGTCAGGTTCTTCGTAGAAACTTCTACCTCTTTCTGCCATTTCCAACAATAGTGAGGCCGGTTCGTAGCGTTTACCATAATCTTGGTAAAAAGTCTGAAGGCGCTCGGCCACAGTGGCAAGACCAATAGTATCAGCATATTTTAGAAGACCTCCCCGGAAAGGCGGAAAGCCCATCCCCAAAATTACTCCTACATCTATATCAGTCGGGCGACGGGTAATTCCTTCTTCAATGCAACGGGCCGCTTCATTAATCATAGCAAATACCATACGCTCTTGCATTTGCTGACGATTCAGCTTATCACCCTTATTAATCAGTTCTTTGAAATCAGCATATACCGAACGGTCTACACGTTTTTTCTTACCGTTGAACTTGTAAAACCCTTTATTGCCCTTTTTCCCTACTCGACCCGCATCGACCACCTTTTCCAAAATCTTTGAAGCTTGCATCCGCTCGCCAAAAGCGTCTTCCATAATATGAGCTACTTTGGCGGCTACATCGATACCAATTTCATCTAACAAATGAATTGGGCCCATGGGCATGCCAAAGTTCAGCATGGCTTTATCAATCGCCTCAATCCTCACTCCCTCTTCTAACAAAAAAGCCGCCTCGTTCAAATAGGGCAAAAGCAAACGGTTGACCACAAACCCTGGAGAGTCCTTTACCACAATGGGGCTCTTACCCAGTTTTTTTGCCAATGCTACAATAGTAGCAACAGTTTCGTCAGAAGTCTTTTCGCCGCGAATCACTTCAACTAAGGACATACGATGGGGCGGGTTAAAAAAATGCATTCCAATTACTCTCTCTGGACGCTTGGAAACTTTTGCCAACTCAGTGATGGAAAGAGCCGAAGTATTGGAGGCAAAAATGGCACGAGAGGGCAGTTTTTCCTCTACCTCCACTAATACTTTCTTTTTCACATCCATATCCTCTACTACAGCTTCGATCACGCCATCTACCTGTCCAAATCCAGAATAATCTAAAGTGGGACTAATAAGCCCCATTTTGATTTGCATTTCCAGCGGCCTTATACGTCGCTGCTTGACTTGTGTTTGAAAAACCTTTGCTGCAGCAGCCAGTCCTTTGCCAATTGCTTGGTGATCGACATCCTTCAAACGTACCAGAATATCATTTTGAGCAAGAAGTTGAGCAATCCCTCCCCCCATCACTCCCGCACCGAGCACACCCAAACGTTTCAACTGCCGGGGCTTTACTGTAGAAACATCAACTCCTGGATCTTTACGAATCTCTTCGGTTAAATAGAAAACAGAAATCAAATTTTTACAAATCTCGGTGACCACCAATTCGCCCAGCAGCTTAGCTTCGATCATCAAACCCTTCTGCAATGAAGTTCGCAATCCTTGTTTCATGGCAATAATTGCCTTTAGTGGTGCTGGGTAATGCCCACCTGTGCGCTTAAGTACTCTTTTACGCGCCTGACTAAAAATCAAACAGCGGCCTAAAGTATTGCCTTCGAACAGAAAGTTCAACAAACCACTCTTTTTACGCCGCCGAATGTACTTCTTGCCCCCAGTCTGAAGAATCTCTGCAACAAATTCGTTTACTGCGGTAGAAAAATAGGAATCCGGATATTCTCTTGGGACAAATTTGTCTATTATTCCCATTTGATAGGCCTTCTGCACATCAAGATTGCGACCTGTAAGAATTAAATCTAACGCCTTCCGAAGGCCAACTAAACGCGGCAATCGCTGGGTTCCCCCGAATCCTGGCAAGATGCCTAATTTTATCTCTGGAAAGCCGATCCTGGTTTGGGGATCATCTTTGGCAATACGATAATGGCAGGCTAAAGCCAACTCCAGTCCGCCACCCAAACATGTACCATTGATGGCAGCTATTACTGGTATTTCCAGGCGATTGATTTTTTCTAAGATCAATTGCCCTCGACGTGCTTTCGTTTCCCCCGCCTCTGGATCAGAAATACGACGAATCTCTTCAATATCGGCACCCGCTACAAAAATTCCTGATTTCTTGCTGGTAATCACTACAGCTTTCACATCTTTCCACTTCCAAAGTTCATCAAGTCGCTTGTCCAATTCTTCCATTACTTCAGTGGAAAGTTTGTTCACCTCTTCACCTGGTAAGTCTCTCTAAAATCATTGCTGCACCTTGTCCCCCGCCAACACACATAGAAACCAATCCCAGCTGCAAATTGCGCCGTTGCATCTCCCGAAGTAGGGTAATAACCAAACGGGTTGCCGAAGCTCCCACAGGATGCCCTAAAGCAATAGCCCCACCGTTCACATTTAGCATTTCATCATCAATTTCTCCCACAACTTCATCTCTACCAAGATACTCTTGGGCAAATCTTTTGGAGTTCAACGCCTTTTCTACCGCTAACACCTGAGCAGCAAAAGCCTCATTGATTTCCCACAACTGAATATCAGTAAATTGCAGTTTAGCTTTTTCCAGAGCTTTGGGAATAGCCAGCGCCGGCCCCAAACCCATTCGGGTGGGCTTTAAAGCAGCATAAGCATAGGTACGGATACTTCCCAGCGACTCGTAACCAAGAGCTCTGGCCTTTTCGGCAGACATAACTACCACAGCAGCCGCACCATCAGTAATTTGACTAGCGTTGCCAGCGGTAACAGTGCCATGACAAGAGTCGAATGCCGGTTTCAATTCTGCCAGTGCTTCCAGTGACTGTCCTTTGCGGATGCCATTATCGTCAAGAACTGCTTCGTAATCGGGTGGCACGTAAACCGGTACAATTTCTTCCCTCAACTTTCCAGCCTCGGCAGCAGCCGCGGCTCGTTGATGACTGGTAAAAGCAAATTTATCTTGCTGTTGCCTGGTAATCACCCACTCGCGAGCCAATACTTCAGCAGTTTCCCCCATATTTAAACCACAGTAGCCATCAGTCAATCCCTGTTGTAGCCCTATTACAGGTCTAAAAAAATGGCGAGGACGAGATTTTAAAAAAGCCTGTAGACGTTGCTTCAAACTTTTGGCCCGTGATAAAGCAGTAAAAATTTCAGCCGTTTCCTTTTGATAAATCAACGGGATGTTACTCATCGATTCCACCCCACCAGCAATTACAATTTCGGCTTCCCCACGTTGAATCATGTAGTAAGCATGTGCGATAGACTCCACCCCCGAAGCACAATTGCGAGAAATTGTGTAAGCTGGCACATGCGCTGGAAGTCCACCCATTAAAGCAATAACGCGAGCAATATTAGCCGCTTCCGCTGGGGTAACAATATTACCAAAAATGACTTCGTCAACCTGGGCAGGATCCAATTCTAATCGTTGCAAAAGTTCAGAAACAACAACCCGCCCTAACTCTTGCGCCGGAATGAAATTGAACAACGTCCAGGCTTTGATAAAAGGCGTGCGTAAACCTCCAACAATTACTACCTCTTTCATGTATCCTCTCCTCTGTGAGCACGTAACCGCAACTAAATTAGCAAAACGTTACCAGAATGTCAAGAAAATTCTGCCTGTGGCACTATTTCTCATCCATATCGAGTAGTTTCTTTGCCTACTTAGGAACAACATCTTGATTTTACTAACCAATAGAAACAATCCTGCTACGAAAATACTTGACATTCCTGTGAAGAATGATTATATTTTTATGAATTTAGCACAAATCCGAACTTCATTTCTAATCTGTTCACCAATTTGATGTGTTTACATCCGTATCTGTTGGCTACAAACTGTTTGTAGGAGCAGTACTTCTGCTTACTATTGCTATTTTAGCTAACCGCAAACTCAGCTCACGTATTTTGACAATTACTGATGAATTGACTGAATCCGGAGTGTTGCTGAAAACCAAGGCATACCGTCAGCAAATCGACTCCAAAACTCAGGAGTTAACATTACTCAATCGAGAACTGAAACGACACATTTATGAATTACATAATCTCTTCCAAATAAGTTTGGATCTTACTGCTATTCGGGAGTTAGAACAGTTAATAAACTCCTATCTCAATACCGTAATCGGACAGCTACGCATTAAAAATGCCGTTCTTTATTTAGTAGATACTCATAACAAACGCACTTTACATGTTAGCAAAGCGAAAGGATTGACTGAAGAAGAGGCTGAAAAACTAACTTTTGAGACCACCGATAATATTGTCGAAACAGTATTCCAGAAACGCCAACCAATAGTCATAGCTGATGAATTAACTTCTCTTAAGGAGATCGAGTATTTTCGACATTACGATTCGGAGGTGATCACTCCCTTAATCCATTCCCATAAGCTAATTGGCATAATGGTATCAGGATCAAAAATCAATGGCGAACCATATACTCAGACTGATCTTGAGATGCTAACTCTTATTTCCAACATTGTTGCTGTGGCCATAGCAAATGCTCAACTTTACCACCGTTTGAAGGAACAGTCCATTACCGACGAATTGACCGGGCTGTACAATTACCGTTATTTTCGGATTAGGCTGCGGGATGAAGTTTCTCGAGCACGCCGCAGTGCTCGCCCGGTATCTTTAGTAATCCTTGATGTGGATCATTTTAAGAACTACAACGATACTCTGGGGCATCCGGCCGGAGACCAGGTACTTAAGCAAATTGCCAAAATCCTTATGAATTCGGTCCGCGACACTGATGTAGTGGCACGCTATGGTGGCGAAGAGTTTTGCATTATTCTCCCGGAAGTAGATGAAAAAGGTACCAAAATATTCTGCGAGCGTCTGCGCCAAAACGTGGAAGAATACCCTTTCTTCAAAGAAGAAATACAGCCAAATAACTGCTTAACCATAAGTCTGGGAGCTGCTACCTATCCTAATGACGCTAAAATCACCAAAGAGCTTCTGATAAAAGCCGACGCAGCATTGTACTATGCTAAAAATCTGGGACGGAATCGAGTGTGCCTTTACACTGAACGAAACATGATCTCTCCGAAGCTTATTCAAAGTCAAATGATTCGTTGAACTCAAACATCATTTCATAAAAGGAAAACCATGAAAAAGCGTTCTAAAATAATTGTTGCCTGCGCGTTGATATTTGTTTTTTTCTGGGCAGAGGGGTCCAGTAATTACGGGATTTCCCAGACAAAAAATCTTTACCAGAAAATTCAAGTTTTCAACGCGGTACTTAACACAATCGAAAGCGTTTACGTTGAAGAGGTTAATCCTACCAGCCTTATCGATGATGCCATCCGGGGGATGATCAAAAACTTAGACCCTCACACTACTTATCTGACCGCAGAAGAATTCAAAAATTGGAGCAAAACCTATCAGGGCTACTCCGGTATCGGTATCAGTTTTGACATCATCAAGAATAAAATCACCATCATGTCTGTGATGGAAGGCGGTCCGTCTCATAAACTGGGTCTGTTACCGGGCGATCGAATCATAGAGATAAACGGCGAATCGGCTATCGGCATCAAACGTAATGATGTGCCCAAAAAACTAATGGGACCTCCTGGAACCACTGTACGGGTTACTGTAGAACGTCAAGGATGGGACAAACCCAAGGAGTTTACAATTGTCCGCCAAAAAATCGAAGTTGAAAGTATTCCACAAGCGACTTTTCTCCGTCCCGGGTTAGGCTATATTCGCATTGCTCGATTCTCCAGAACTACAGGTCAAGAACTGGAAACAGCACTAACAAATCTGGAAGCTCAAGGTTTGGAAAAACTTATTCTTGATCTGCGAGGTAACAGCGGTGGTTATTTGCAGATGGCGGTAGAGGTGGCCAACAAATTCATTCCCGGGGGCAAAATGATTGTCTACACCAAGGGACGTATCCCTGCAGCCTATCGAGAGTATTTTGCCTCTCCTCAAGGAGTGCATCCGATGTTTCCTCTTATTGTACTTGTAGATCATACAAGTGCTTCTGCTTCGGAAATTGTCGCCGGTGCTATCCAGGATTGGGATCGCGGCCTTATTGTGGGACAAACAACATTTGGTAAAGGTCTGGTACAAACCCAATACCCTTTTTCCGATGGCTCGGTTCTGCTAATCACTACTGCTAAGTATTACACTCCTTCGGGGCGTCTTATTCAACGGGATTTTAGCCATAAGTCCTGGGAGGATTATTACCGCGAAGCTTACAACGACAGTCTAAGACAACAACAATTAGCCAAGTTACCAAAATTCAAAACATTTGCCGGCCGTACCGTGTACGGAGGTGGTGGCATTGCACCCGACATCTGGCTAACTAGCAACGAAAAACCTCCTTCAAAATTTACTATTGATTTAATCTATGATGAACAGCGCTTTTTCTACACTTTCGCTGAAGAATTTCTCAAAAACAATCCCCAAATTAGACAAATGGATGTAATAGATTTTGCTCAAAATTACCAACTTCCCCCAGAAACGCTTGACAATTTTGCTGAATATGTAATGAAGATTAAGCCCGAAATCAGTAAAGAAAAATTCCAACAGAACGCTAAAGATATTCGCTTTCTTCTTAAACGACAAATCGCTTACATCGTCTGGGGAAAGGATGGTCAATTTCAAGTAAATTTAACTCGTGACTCCGTACTCCAAAAAGCCATGGACTATTTCCCTGAAGCAGCTAAATTGCTAACCATATCTACTCTGAATAAAAGAAAATAACGTTAATCTACCTCTTCGTCCTGGTACCGCCGCCACAATTCCCGTAGAACATCCGCTAATGAAATACCCTGATCCGCCAAAAGTAACAACCAAAGATACAATAGGTCAACAGACTTGTGCACAATTTTTTGCGATTGAGCTTGCGTTAAACTCAAAGCAAGGGTGACCGCTTCGGTTCCCAACCTTTTGGCTATTTCTTCCTTTCCCAACCCGAAAAGCTGCGACCTGGAGGAACCAGCCACAGGATTTGCCCGTCGTCTCTGAATTAGACTATACACCTGACTTAAAACATCATCCTGTTTCGCTTGAAATTCCTCAGTAACCCTCGATTCAACCTCAGATTCATCAGCAGAAATGGTGTTCTGTTCATCAGGCTCTGGTGCCGTTCTCAAATTGGAATCACTCTCCTCTCTCTCTGCCATTTCTTTATTTAGTTCATCAGCAATCTCTTCTCCTTGCCAGTAGGTTTCATAAAAGCAGGTATTATTGCCAGTATGACAAGCAGGTCCATGGGGAATAACTAAAACCAACAAAGCATTTTTGTTGTGATGGAGACGTATAGATTTAACTGTCATTGTGTTGCCGCTATGTTGCCCTTTTTTCCAAACTTTCTTGAGACTACGGTTGTACAGCCATAGGTCCCCGCTATCCATTGTTTTTTTAAGAGCTTTCTTATCCATGCGCACTATCATTAACACTTCTTGCGACACAGCATCCTGAACAATAGCTGGTACCAATCCTTTTTTGTCAAATCTTATTCTTCCTTTGATCCGTCCAAACATAGTTAACCTCTTATTTTTTCGATGAGTAACTCAATCATTTCGAAAAATAATATCATTACCTTCGTTTGGCCAGCGAGCACGCACAGCGATGGAATCGGGATAAACGACGAACCGCTCCGCTGGAATGAACGGATACGGTTTCCCTAATGAATAACGTCCATTGCCATCAGCGTCGCGGAAGCCTTCGATTGTGTAAATCCCCGGCAGAAGGTAAGAAAACTCATACGAACCTAATGAATCTAATCTTATCGTTGTAGTAGCCTTACCTCCTTTCACCTGAGTAGCAGTGAGAAAAATTTTACCCACCCCAGCAGGATCTTCATCTTTTACAACTCCAGAGATAGAACTCAGAGTGTCTTGATTCACTACCCAAAAACGCCAATTTAGAAGACTATCACCTAAACAGTTACCACTAATGTCGCACACCGAATCAGCCCGAAGAAATACCCTGTAGGCCATCCGACTAACCCAGCCTGACTGCTTGTTGTTAGTCCAGGGTCGAAATTGCACCACCGCTGGATTAAGCCATTCAAATTTTCCGGCAACCAGTGCATTAGCTGAATCCAGCACCCAAAAGTTAGTTTCAACAGAAACGCTGTCCATTGCCTCGCTAAAAATTAGCTCCAGAGATTCATTGGGCAATAAATTCCGGGTGCTATCAGGAGGATAAAAGCTCAACAATCGGGGATGGAGTGTATCAGGATTTATTGTAGCTTTCACAAATTTGATTTTAGCCCTATCTACGGGCAGAACATTGCCAAATTGATCCCGTAATCGACGCACCAAAAGCTGATACTCCCCTGGACATGGCAAATCCACTACAAAGTGAATGTAGACAGGATTTTGTCGATCGAGATACACCGCTTGAATTGGTAAACTTCGTTGCAGTGAATCAGAGTACAGGGTGAAATTTTCCCGAACCACATCAACTGCATCCACTGGTTTATTGCAACGCAGCTCAAGGTGCCGCCGATCCGGTACTGAAATACCCAACAACGACAGTTTAGTAGTGTCATGAACAGCTACCCGAAACAGACACTCTTTACTCTGGGGCTTACTGGGCGAAAGGGAGACATCTTTAGAAGGCACACCAATAGCATCGTAGCCGGGGGTGTAAAGCAAATTTTTGTCCCGGTCGATAATGGCAAAAATTCGGTAATTTCGGAGAGCTAAATTGCTAAATTGAAAACGTCCTTTCAGATCACACTGGGTAACGTAATCTGGAAAAATTTTTCGAGGGTCTAACTCATCTTGCTCCAGGAAATATCCCCAGATTGAAACCTCCTGAGGATTAGTAACGCCATACACTCGTCCAGAAATCACCCCCCGATCCAGATGATCACCTGTGGAAAAAGCTAACGAAAACGACTCCTTCATGTGATTACCACGTAAGTCGCGTGTGCTTGTCCCAATAGTAATCACATAGGTTTGATCAGGGCGTAGCGGTTTAGTAAAACAAATAACTAACCTTTTCCCCTTCCATTTTAATCGTAAATTCTTGCCAGGATTGGGAGCAATAAATAATGTTTCCTCTACCGAACGACGATCCACGCGTTCACTGAAAGTAATGCTCACTGTTACATTACGATCCACCTTTAGGCTGGCTGGAAAAGGAAAGGTGTCAACAATAGTTGGCGGTGTGCGATCGACAGGCCCACCGGGCGGAAAGCCCACATTTGCACAACTTATTGCCAAAATAGTTGTAGTAAAAAGAAGAATTATCAAACCCGATTTTGAAATATCATAATCGACAGGATTTCCGTTCAAAGCACAACCCCTTGAAACTATGAAAGTTAGTTGATAAAACTCATCGATTTTAGAAAGGAGCTAAAACCCCTCTCGTAGGTTCGTATAGCTAAAAATATTTCACCTATGATATGGTTCACCATGGAGAATAGTCATTGCGCGATAAATCTGTTCCAACAAAATGAGACGACTCATATCATGGGTGAAGGTCATCGCCGAAAGAGAAAGTACCATGTTCGCTTTTTGCTGCACATCTTCTGCAAGACCTAGTTGGCCACCAATAATAAAGGCGATATGGCTTCGACCTTTATTCATACATTCGACAAAGAATCGGGAAAATTGTTCCGAATTGAACTGTCTCCCTTTTCGATCTAATGCTACCACATAATCATCTGGTGCAACTTTCTTCAGCAAATTTTCACCTTCAAGAGTTAGAATCTGCCCCTCGGGATGTTTTACCACTGGCTTCACCACACTCATTTCCACCTGGGCATAACGAGAAAGACGCTTCAGGAAATCATCGATCCCCTGCTGGATGTAGGAAGTTTTAGTTTTCCCCACTACAATTAGTTTGATCCTTAAGCTTTGAAACATGCGAAATCTTCTATCACTAATATGTGATCGTCGCTCTTGAGGTGATGATCACATCGGTAATTAATCCGTCGTTCCTGCAATCAAACCTTGATAGATGCGCTGTTGCTTCTCAGTAGGTCGGGCAACTTGATCGATCCGACAATTCACCTTGTCTTTTAATCGTACAGGCACCACAAAATTTAATTTGTTATCGCCACGCAAAATCTCAATAGCCACAGATTGGCCTTCTTCCTTAGAGTTTACTACCCGAGCAATATCCTCACGACTACTGACCGTCTGCCCATCAATGGAAAGTAAATAATCACCACGCTTAATACCCACTTCATCAACAGGACTGCCTTTTTCAACGTTAAAAACACGATTTTTGGGACCCATTATTACCAGCCTTCCAATATCCGGTACTTTCTTGCTTTCCAGATGCAATTTGAGACCAGCGTGCTGCAAAAAATCAGCATACGGTATTTCAACAGTACCACTGACGTAACGATCGAAAAATTGGCTAAAATCAGAATTGGTAATTGAATTAACTGCACGGAGCAAATCTCTCTCTTCATACCCCTCGTCATATTTAGCAAACCAACAATTTAAAAAACGTATTACATCATCTAAACTACGTCGATTATCAGTTACTTCACGAATCTGGAGATCCAATAATAAAGCCAAAATCTGGCCTTTAGTATAGAAAGACACTCCTGCACTGCCATAGCCGGTTTCCCAAATCTTCCAACTTGCCATTTCGACACTTGTTTGAAGTCGATCATAAGCTTCCTGATGTTGAGCAATTTGTTTGGCTTGATTCTGCCAGAATTTTTCAACGCTCCAGATGCCTGTACGCAAGCAAGTTAAATCAGCATAATAACAGGTTACACCTTCACAAAACCATAGAGCAGTGGTACGTACATCTTTGGTGTAATCAAAAGGGCCTAACACTTTGGGGCGAATGCGCTTTACATTCCAGAGGTGAAAAAACTCGTGGGCAGTAACATTAGCCCCACTGGTAGGATCAACTTTCAGTTTTTCGCCTGCCAGACCGATGGTGGTGGAATTTAGATGTTCCAGACCACCCCCGCCGCGCTCGCCCGGATAGATATTGAACATGAACACATATTTTGAGTAGGGAATATCATTAAAAAGCTGCTGAGTTTCATAAGTGACAATTCTCTTTACTGTCTCCACAAATTTTTGCTGATCAAAATCTGTCTCCCCGGTAATAGTCACAATATGCGGTACGCCGGCAACATCGAATTGGAACTGTTTAAATTTTCCTAACAGCGCTGGTGCATCAACAAAAATATCATAATTCGGCGCCCAGTAGCTGTTAGGCAATTTGAATTCTTCCAGACCAATAGCAATCTTCCAGCCCGTAGGCAGATGGAAGGTAACAGTGACCGGTTTTTCTTTAGCCCCTTTCAGATACATGTAGGTAGAGGGTCCATTAATCCGGGCATAGGTTTCGGTCAAGCTGCGTCCCATGAACCCCCGAGGACTGACTTTTAGCTCATAGGAAAAACACATGGTTTTAGCTGTTGGAAGCGATACTTCCCAAGCACTGGGATTAACCTGCAAAGTAGTAAGCTGCTTGCCATCCGCATCTTTGGCCTGTACATGACGAACATATTTGGAATACTCTCCCAACATGTAGCCTCCCGGTGACCAACTTGGCATAACGAAAACTACTCGATTGTGAGGGGGACGCGCGATGGTAATATTCACGTAAAAAGTCTGCCAATCCCCTTCTTTGATAGTCAAATCATAATAAATCTGCGGGCAACCAGGCTGACAAGCACCTGAATGATAAAAAAATAAGCTGATGAATAAAAATAAAAGCACATACCTCCAACAGCGTTGCATAAGTACATCTCCTTTCAAATAATTATTTTACTGCTTCTTTCAATCTTTTTACAAATGCTGTACGTTTTCTGCCTCCCCTCCGATGTACTTCTTTTCCTCTGCCCAAGTAGCGGAGCACTTTTTGTACTCAACGCCCAGTTCAGCAAAAACATCCTTAAGATGACAAAAATTAGTTCTTTTGTAATTGCTGTAGCGTGTAACCCCATTTACACCTCTCGTATTTACCCACGTTGGAATTATCGAGGGTACAAATCAAACCACCGAATTTGTAGCACTGCTCTCTGGGATCAGGGAATCGTGCTTTAGGACACTTGATGCAAATTAATTTATCCGATTTGTTACTATCCTTCAATCCACACATTTTGTTTACCCAACATCTGGCGAAGCTGAGAAATAAAATTCTCCTGAGGAGAAACACGGAACTTTTGGGAACGAATCAAACACTCACGCTGATCTCCGTTGATCAAATGGATAAGAAAGAAACATTCGCCTTTGTTCTTTTGCACTAATTTTTTGATTTTGCCCAACATCTCATCATTTATGTCTTCAAAATTAAGATTAACGCACACGTTTTTGGCAAATCGTTCCCGTGCTTCAGTCAGTGGAAGTATTTCTCGACAAATAATTTTGGCATTTTCATTCTCACGTGTAGACACCTGTCCTATCAACATCACCATAGAATCTATCTTGATAAGTCCTTGGTTCTTTTCATAAGCATCTGAGAACACGAGTACTTCACATGAACCACTGAAATCCTCCAGTTTGACAAAGGCCATTATTCTCTGGTTCCGATCATGATGGGTTTTGATAGAGGTAATGATCCCGCCCACTTTAACCAAAGCACCATCTTGGAGACTATTAAGAGCTTCTAAAGAAACCGTGGAGAAGGCTTGCAACTCCTCTTCAAATTTCGCTAATGGATGTCCCGAAATGTAAAACCCTAACAGCTCTTTTTCTTTGGCTAACTTAGTAAATGGGCTCCATCGTTCTACTATTGGTAAATCAGGATATTTACCTACTTTTCGCTTGCCACTATCTTCTACTACATCAAAAATAGAAGTCTGTCTTCGTAGGGATGCACTTTGTTGACTTTGAGCAAAGTTAATAGCAGTTCCAACTGCTGCCATCAATTGTGCTCTATGTCCTTGTAAAGAATCCATTGCTCCGGCCTGAATTAAACTTTCCAACACCTTGCGGTTGACCAGACGTAGGTCTAGATGCTGAACAAAGTCGAAAATGGTTTGGAACTTGCCGTGTTTTTTACGAGCTCGCACAATAGATTCAATAGCTCCTTTCCCCACATTCTTAATAGCGCCCAGGCCAAAACGAATCCCTTCTTCAGTAACCACAAAATTGGTAAAACTTTCATTTACATCTGGAGGTAATACCTTAATCCCCATCCTTCGACACTCTTCCATGAGTACCATAATGCGATCCGTATTACCCATTTCACTAGAAAAAGAAGCCGCCATGAATTCTGCAGGATAGTGTGTCTTCAAATAAGCTGTCTGATAGGCAACCAGAGCATAGCCAGCAGCATGGGACTTATTAAAACCATAACCAGCAAAACGCGACATAAGGTCAAATATCTCTTCCGCAATATTGGTGGGGATACCATTTTTGTTAGCTCCTTCAACAAATCGTTTTAGCTGTTGCTGCATTGCTTTTGGATTTTTCTTTCCCATAGCACGCCTCAGCACATCCGCCTCACCCATACTGAATCCGGCCAATTTGCTCGCAATCTGAATCACTTGTTCTTGGTAAACAATAACACCATAAGTTTCTTTTAGAATAGGCTCCAGGCTGGGATGCAGATATTCAATAGGTTTACGCCCGTGTTTGCGATCAATGAAATCATCAATCATAACCATTGGGCCGGGGCGAAAAAGCGCATTCATGGCAATCAAGTCTTCAATACATTCTGGTTTAAGCTTACGTAAACATTCCCGCATGCCAGAACTTTCAAATTGAAATACTCCTACTGTCTCGCCATTAGAAAACAGCTTATAAGTGTCGACATCATCCAGGGGAATTTTATCAATATCAATCTCGATATTTCGCTTCTTGAGCAACTTAATAGTGTTGTCAATTACTGTGAGAGTGCGCAGGCCAAGGAAATCCATCTTCAACAGACCGATCTTCTCGATGCATTTCATATCGTACTGGGTAGTAACGTCACCTTGGTTGGTTTTGTACAGAGGCACAAAATTGGTAAGCTCTGCGGGAGCAATTACTACTCCGGCGGCGTGAGTAGAGGCGTGGCGAGCTAATCCTTCCAGTACGCGCGAGTAATCTATCAGTTTGCGATAAGTTTCGTCCTCGCTTTCAGACAATTGTCTAAATTCCGGAACAAGAGCAATTGCTTCATCCAAGTTTTTGCCAAAAGGAATCAACTTGGCGATACGATCTACTTCATTGTATTTCATCTTTAAGACACGACCTACATCACGAATCACTGCTCGCGCAGCCATAGTACCAAAGGTAATGATTTGAGTAACATTTTTATCGCCGTATTTTTTCTTCACATAATCAATAATTTTTTCTCGGCGTTCGTAGCAAAAATCGATATCAATATCTGGTAAAGTTATGCGTTCAGGATTCAAAAAACGTTCAAAAATTAAATTGTACCTTAGTGGATCGATGTTAGTAATTCCTAACGCATAGGCAACTAAACTCCCGGCTGCAGAACCACGCCCCGGACCTACCGGGATGCCTTTTTTGCGAGCATAATCAATAAAATCCTTGACAATAAGAAAATAACCAGCGTACCCCGTCTGCTTGATAATATTCAACTCATTTCGCAACCGTTGTTCAATCTCGGGCGTAATTTCCGAGTAACGCCATCGTAACCCCTCTAAGGCCAATCTTTCTAAATATTCATCTAAAGTTTGTTCCGAAGCATCATCCGGGAGCTCATACTGCGGTAGGTGAAATTTGTTAAACTCGAGCTCAAGATTGCATTTTTCTGCTACTTCCAGGGTATTCTCAACCGCTTCTGTCAAATCGGAAAACAACTGAAACATTTCATCTGATGATTTGAAATACAGCTCCTGAGTAGCATAACGCAAACGGTTAGGATCGTCGTAATCTTTGCCAGTTTGTAGGCAAAGCAAAACATCGTGAGGAATAGCATGTTCACGTTTAAGATAATGAATATCATTAGTAGCAACTAAAGGAATGTTCAATTCCCGGCTTAATTTTTTCAATCCGGCCAAAGCCGTTTCTTCCTCTGGAATACCATGATTTTGAACTTCCAGATAAAAATCATCACCAAAAATCTCTTGATATTCTAACACAGTTTGCCTGGCGGATTGATAATCTCCCTGGATAATTTTCGTTGGTATTTCACCATGAATACAGGCGGTAAGACCGATTAACCCCTCGTGGAACTGTTTCAATACCTCCCTGTCGATGCGAGGCTTGTAATAAAATCCTTCTAAATACCCGATTGTTACCAGTTTCAAAAGATTCTTGTAGCCGGTGAAATCTTTAGCTAAAAGTAAAAAATGATACGAGGTATCTTTTCCTTTTTGTCCAGACTTGTTCAGTCGGCTCTGAGGGGCAATGTAAGCCTCAACTCCAATAATTGGCTTAATATTAGCGCTCTGGGCTTTAGTGTAAAACTCGATTGCACCAAACATATTACCATGATCGGTAAGCGCCAGAGCAGACATATCATTTTCTAAAGCCATACCGATCATATCATCGATTCGACAGGCGCCATCAAGTAAACTATAATGAGAATGATTGTGAAGATGGACAAAATTAGCCATTTCCCTCTGCCTCCAAAGAATAATGTGGACTAATCATTACAAAATATCGTGCCAAAAGCAATCGGGTAACCAAACCAATGCCTAAACCAGCAGCCAATGAAATTAAAATCAGATAAGGCAACAACCAAAAAATTTCGCTTTGATGAATGTAAACGACATAGGCAACAACCAACTGGGTGGCGTTGTGAGTTAATGCACCTAACACACTATTTCCCAAGATAGTAATAGCACCAACATATCTTCGTACCAGTCCCATAGTTAAGGTCGAAACAATTCCGCCCGCCAAGGCAAAGATAAAAATTGGATTAAGCATTGTTCCCATCAAAAGTGAAGTAATAAAGATACGCATTAAGATAACCGCAAAAGCCGAGGGCAAACCAAAAAGATAAAGTGCAAAAATTGTGGCGACTTGGGAAAGACCAATTTTACCACCGGGAAGCGGTTGGGGAAGTAAACTTTCAAAAACAAATAACCCAACTCCCCCCGCAGTCAGCAGCGCCAGGATTACTAATCGACTTAGCGCTTTACCTTCGTTTACAGTTAATAAATCCATTACCGTGTGATTACATCAAGGTTGAGATTTTTGTGGCAACTTCGTAAAGTAATAACCACTTGGTTGGGCACACAGACTATCATCTGCCCGGCTTTAGAGATTTTCCCCATCCGCATGCAAATCTTGTGGGGACAACTTGACTTCGTCACCCACACCTTTTTATCCTGAATTCGGATATGCACTGCCCCAAGCTGCCCTTGAACACTCAATTCTCGATCCTGAGACAAAAGAACCCGATATTTCAGCCGATTATTTACTGATATCCAAACCTCGGTTCTGTCATCATTACCCGAACGGAAGAAAAAAAAGCTGCCACTCGCTAATAGAAAAGTAGCAATAATAATTACTCGATCCGCTGGCGAAGCAATATGCCAGATTTGTAGAAAAATTCGTTTCACAGGTGTTGATTTTTCACTGGAGTTTTTCTAACGCCCGTTGCTTCTGCTGTGCACGCTTGAGGTACTCTTGCGCTACCTGATTTTCGGGATCGACTTCTAATAACTTATCAAAACAAGCAATAGCCCGAACAAAATTATCAGCAGAATAATATTTAATTCCTTCTTGCAATAAGTTGCTGATTTTGCGACTTTTCTCCCGCTGCGTTTTTTCCAAATATTCAGTCGCTTCGGTATTAAGGGGATCCTGATCCAAAACTTTGTTGAACAACTTGATTGCCCGAACGTAATTACCTTTGTCACGCTCCGCCAGTCCCTGCCGTAATAAAGCCTGAATATTGATTTGCCTAAGGGCACTATCTAATTCGCTACGAACTGTAGCAGAAGTAGGATCATAGTTAAGGGCTTGCTTAAACTTAAGAACTGCTTGTTCCCATTTACCTGCTGCAGCCATTTTTTTACCTTGAGTAAGAAGCTGTCGACTTTTCTCCCGTCGTTCCTTTTGAACCTTCGACAACCCTGCTCGAGCCTCCATTTGATCCGGGACTATTTGCAAAACTTGCTCATAGTATTTTTGGGCAGCGGCATAATTTTCTTGAGCAAGAGCTTGTTTAGCACGAACTAAAAACGACTGGATGTCTGGTCTGACTTTAGGACGTAGGCGCACCACAGCATCTTTCGCCTGTTGATTCTCATAATCTAACCTTAAAACTTTTATGTAGTGCCTCAATGCAGCTAAAAATGCGTGTTGCTTTTCCAGCTTCTCAGCTTTTTTTAGAAGGTCTGCAATTTGATTTTCAAGCTCATCTTTTTGTGCTCTGGTTTGTTCCAGATAATGTTGAGCTTCTTTATGGGTAGAATCCAACTGCAAAACAGTAGCAAATTCTTGCTCTGCCTGTACCAGATTACGCTGCTTGTAATATCCCACACCACGATAAAAATGTTCCTCTATCTGCTTCTGTACAAGCTGCTCTGAACGCTGCAAGTACTCCTTTGCTTCGTTGTTCTGACTATCCAATAGAAGAATTTTTTGAAATATTTTCCGAGCAAGCAGATAATCTCCAGCGTTGAAAAACTCCTCGCCTTTATTTAAGATTCTGCGAATATCATATTTGACCTTGGGACGCAACATAACTAAACGGCTTCGTATCTTTGCAGCATGCTCAGGATATTGCTCCAATAACTGTGAATATTTCAACGCTGCGCTAAAAAAATATCCTTGCTTTTCCAGTGCACTAGCTTGTTCCAACACCTTTTGAAGCTCGAGTTCACGCACAGCCAACTTTTTCTTAAGTAAATAAAAAGCATTGGTGTAAGTAGCATCCCGGGGAACAAGTTCATGCGCTAATGCAAAATTTCTTAATGCCTCTTTCAGTTTTCGCTGTTTAAGATCCTCAATGCCCTGTTGATAGTACTTTTGGGCTTTCTCTTCTAACGGCATGCCAAAGGGAATAGTTGTAGAAAACTGTAGCTTTTCCGATGTCCTATCAAACACCAAATTGAGCTGCCAATCACTAACACCCACTCCTAATCCCCAGAACCAAATTCTCGATTTAAGATCAGTGTTTCCAACTCGAAAAGACACAAATTTAGTTATCTTTAACTCTAATCCACCATGCCATATAGGAATAGATTTGCCTATCTCACAACTGCCATAAATTCGAAGCCAATCAACTGGGCTGCGGTAGAGAACACTTGCAGAAAGTCGAGGCTGCTCGTCGGTCAAATTTTTTTCTCTCAAGCGAAGATTTCGCAAAAAAAACCCAACACTAAAGTTTTCAAATGAAAGCATTTTCCAGGCTGGTTGAGATTCCGAGAAACGATAAAAAAGACCAACGTTAAGCCGAGGATTAAAATTAGATTCGGACTGGAATAAACCAGTACTAACACCAATAGCTAACCTGGAAGAAATAAATCTCCCCCAGCCAATCATAAATAAATCAGTAGCGGGATTAGTTTCCCATTTCCTTAAAGAAAGCCCGATAGTACCAAACCCGGGAAAATAATTAGACAGGGAAACAATATCAAATTCATAAAGCTGACCGATATTGATTTCGAATACTGGTCGTTTTAGCAAATCCAGCGCAGCAGGATTCCAAAGAGCGCTAGTGGGTGAATCATAGACGGTCATAAAGGTTCCGCCCAGGCTTTTGGCACGCGATTCTCTGGCTATCCTATTTTCATTACCTACAGCCGAAATCGAATAAAGAAATAAAACAAGATAAACAATTGCAAGTTTTCGCATGGTTCAATAGTAATTAACCTTGTAAACTTGAACTGGTCTACTTCTTCCTTTTAACATAAGGGGTTCCAATTTAATAACTGAATACGAATTCTGCAAAACCTGAATCACATTTTGAGTAATGATAACCTCTCCGGGTCTGGCAATGTTGCAGATGTGGCTAGCCAGATTTACAGTATCACCGATAGCGGTGTAATCCATTCGCTTTTTTGAACCCATACTACCAATCATCACCGGTCCATAATTTATTCCCACACCTACCGTAAGCAATTCCAAATTTTTGAACTTACGGTGCCAGTTAAGTTCTTTAATGCCCTTCTGTATTTCCACAGCAGCATCAACAGCATTGTCCGCCATCAGGTCTTCTTGAAAGATAGCTATTATCTCATCACCGACAAATTTATCCACTACTCCTTGGTGTTTCTGAATAATATTAGTTTGCAAATCAAGATAAACATTGACCACTTCAACCAGGTCCTCTGGTTCCAATTTCTCGGAAAGGGCACTAAAATTACGGATATCAGAAAAAAGTACAGCGACGTTGCGTCTTTCCAACCGTTGGGGTTCGAGCGAAGAATTGGCTGTCTGACGAATCATATCCACCGTTAGTCGCGAAACAAATTTCTGCATGTGAATATTTTCTTTGAGATGCCGCACCATACGATTAAACTCGGTGGCCAGAATCCCTATTTCGTCTTGGGATGTAACAGGAACTTCCACATCCAGATTTCCTTGCTGAATACTCTTAACACTTTCCGATAGCTTACTGATCTTCGCAGACATACCCCTGGCAACAAAGTATACCCCCACGGCACTTAAACCGATTACTGCTATTGTAATAAGGTAAATAAATCTTTTGGCCTTACGAATTGGACGGTAGATGTCTGCTTTGGAAAATCCTACTACTGCTACACCTACCAAAACCTTTTGCAATGGTTCTTTCCCGGTTTGCTTTATCGCATAGAGTGGTTCGATATATTCAAAATAATTCCCTTTTTCAATAGCTCTGTTATTTTTTTCAATCAAGTCCTTTTGAATATACTTAGAGAAGTTTCTTCCAATTTCTTGTACATCAGAATGCGCTACCACCCCTCCCTGACGATTGACAACGAAGGCATACTTTAATCCCTCGATGTTCATCTGCATCATCCTATTAATCAATTCCTGAATTGGTACTGTTATTTCTAATAGCAGATTATCGCGGGCAACCCCAGAAAGACTTTGCACTGATAGACGACAAACTTCGTTCACCCTCTCCTGTAGAAGAGACTCTCCACTTTCCAAAATACTCAAACTCAGAACAAAAATCACCGCTAATAAAATCAAACTAATAAAAATACTAAACTTAATCCGAATTTGAAGACGGCTATAACTGCTTGTCAAATAAGAAAATAAAGAAAAAACCTTATGCTTCCAGTAATCACCGAAATGTGAATAATTTTCCATAGACAAAACAATTTAAAGAGATAAATTTCGACTGCAGCGGTAAAACAAGGAAAGTCAACTCATCTTTCCTACCAGGATGGTAATATCATCAGATTGGAGCGGCGATTGAGCAAATGTTTTCACCGACTCAACAATCTTCGACACCAGCTGTTCAGAGGATAAACTCAGGTTTCTACCTACTTCTTCAATCAGTCTGGTCACTCCATACTCTTCATCTTGCTCGTTTAGCGCCTCGGTCACCCCATCAGTGTAAAGTATCAGTACATCTCCAGCTTGCAACTTTACTTCTTCCTGTTCATACGGCACGTTCGGCAACATTCCCAATAGTAATCCCCCCTTTTCCAACTGTTGGAAAGACCCATCATGATGAAACAAAATGGGGGGATTATGCCCAGCATTGACATACACCAATGTTTTTTCTTTTGTATCCACGACTCCATAAAAAAAAGTAATGAATTTATCTTCAGCAGTATTTCGATGGATCAAGTTATTAATTCTGGCAACAATTTGGGTTACCTGTTCTTTATCCAATGCTAATGCACGTAAACTGGCTTGTAGATTGGCCATCAATAGTGCTGCTGGTGTACCCTTGCCAGAAACATCAGCAATCGCCAGGCCTACTCGATCATTACCCAGGGCAATGCAATCGTAATAATCTCCCCCCACCTGATAACTGGGCAAATTGGTCCCAGCAATAGAAAAATTGTCGAATTGGGGGCATTTTTCCGGCAGCAAGCGCTGCTGGATTTGGCAAGCAATCTTCAGCTCTTCTTCCAAACGCTGTTTCTCCAACATCTCCTTCACCAGACGAGCATTTTCAATAGCAATTACCGCGTCGTTGCCAATAGTAGAAAGAAACTCCAATTCAGAATCAGAAACTGGAGCACCAGCAATCTTTTTACCAATTCCAATAATACCTTTGATTTCATCCTGAGCGCGCATCGGTATTAAATAATCTATCCCCCATTCTTCAAATTGTCGTTTCAATCTCCCAAAACGGGAAGAGTTCGGCAGTTCTTCTACTAATAAAGAGGATAGAGAACTTGGAAAAAGACCGGTTAAATCAGATTTGGTAAGGATCAATCTCCTCTGGAACGGTTGAATCTTTACCCCCTTTCCCACTGCTGCCTGCAAGTTGCCATCATCAACCAATAAAATAACACATTTGTTGACTAACATTTCCCCCATGATGGCGAAGGTAAGAATATTGGTCAGTTTTTCAATATCCAGGGTAGCGTTCAACTCTCTGCTAATTTCAAATAGAGTATTCAACTCTTGAATTTTTTTGTCCAAACGCTTGTTGGCTTGTCGCAGCTCTTCAAACATCAGGCTCTTATCTACTGCTATTGCAGCCAAGTGTGAAAGCGAAACCAAAAACTCAATTTCATCCTCTGACAAGCCCGTACCACTAAATTTTTTTCCAAAAGCGAGAATCCCCAAATATCTGTCATTTGCAATAAGCGGAATTAGAACCTCTATGCCATTTTCCTGCAAAAAAGCAAACAAACGCTCATGGGGAGCATCGATGGTAGAAAGCAATACCGGAGAGTTAGGTAAGGTTTCAATGGTAAAATTTAGTCCCAGAAATTTTAGGCTCATACCTTTAAGATTTTCAACTTGCAAACGATTGGGCGACTTGTGAAGAAATACCATCCCCTTGCTAATCATAAGTCTTCCCATGGGAGTCAGAAGCACATTGTCCAGAATAGATCGCAAATCGAGTGTTGAATTCAGGATTTTGTTGATTTCAAAAAGGGACATCAGCTCCAGATAACGAATTTTGAGCTGATCAAAATCCTTTTGTTCGATAACATCAGATTTATTCAGAGACTGCATGGCGTTTGCGCTCACGAGATTTCTCAAGAAGTATCTTCTGGTTTTGTTTCCTTTCCGAACTTTCTACGGGATGAAGAAATTTCACCATTCTTACGCTGTTCTTACGGCCAGGATTTATCATGAATTCCACTTCGTCCATAAGCATATGGATAAGGTAAATTCCCAGTCCACCGCGCTTCAAATTAGCGAAATATGCGTTCATATCCAGTGGGGGGAAGCTATGGGGGTCAAAACCCCGCCCCTGATCTGATACAGTAACAGTCAACTTATCCGAATTGACCTCTACCAGCACATCAATATCTTTAGGTATCATCCCTTTGTAAGCATGTTGGACTACATTAGTACAAGCCTCGTCGACTGCGATTTGGATTTTATTCACATATTCCTCAGTAAAACCAGCTTTCCGGGCAATTTCCCCCACAAAGTCACGAATCTGTCCTAAATTTTCACTACTGCTGGGTGTATTGAGATGGTAACGACCTCGTTTTTGGTCCAAAATAGCCTCCTACTGAGCGATCCTTTTTCACTCGGATTAATTTTATTTACTTAAAATTTTTCGATTGCCTCTTGTTCGTCCTGAAAAATTTCATACAAGCTGGGAAATCCTAAAAGATCAAAAATTCTGAACACTTTGTCAGTCATATTGCTTAACTTAATGTCCCCTTTGTTGTTTCGTATTTCTTCAATGAAACCCATAAAAACCCCTAAGCCCGCACTGCTGATGTAACTCAAGTCTTTAAAATTTACCACAATCTTATAGCGACCTTCATTCAATAACTGTCTGATAGCTTGTTCAAACTCGGGTGCAGTATGGGCATCTAAATAGCCCTTAATGTACAAAACCGACACTCCATTTACATCCTTACGTTCAACACCAAACTCAGCCATGCAAGCCTCCTTACTTATCAGCTATTCTTCTTTTGTTTCTTCTATTTTCACAATCAGTAAAGACATATCATCATAAGTTCTGGTGGTACCGATAAATTGCCTCAATTCATCAACAATTGCAGTTTTGAGTTCCTGGGCAGACAATTGATTTCCTTGACTAATAATCTGCTGGAGGTGCTGTTCCCCAAATTCTTCCTGGTTCTGATTACGTGCTTCAGATAAACCATCCGTGTAAAAAACAAATATGTCTCCCGGATTGAAGCAAATTTCTATTTGCTCGATAGTGCGATCAAAAATAGGCCCCTTATCCAACGCCACTCCAATACCGGCGGGAACAAGAGTATGCACCTTTTTATCCCGGGTAGAATAATAAAACACCGGACAATGTCCAGCTCGACAAAAATTAAGGCGCTTTTTATTGGTATCTACCACCGCATAAATCAAGCTTACAAAGCTCATGCGATCGATATTATCGTACAATGTTCTGTTAAGTTTTTGAAGCAACACTTTGGGAGATTCATAGATTTTACTAAAAGCATCAATAATTCCCTTAAGCTGAGCCATATAAAAAGCGGCAGATATCCCTTTACCCGAGACATCTGCAATAACGATTCCCAATCGAGAAGGGGACAGTTCAACAAAACTGTAATAGTCGCCGCCAACTTCGTTAGCAGCAATACAGATAGCATCAATATCCAAACCTTGAATTTCAGGCCTTCGCTGGGGAAGCAATTTCATTTGGGTTTGGTGAGCCACGCGCATTTCCTGCTCCAAACGTTCTTTCTCCAACGATTCTTCAACCAGACGCGCATTTTCAATAGCTATCGTGGCCTGATTAGCGAAAGCTTGTAACATTTGCTGATCCTCATGATCAAACCCAAACTCATCTTCCTTCATAGCATAAAGGATTCCCATTATTTGATTTTGGGAAAGCAGCGGAACCCCTAACAATGATCCGATATCCTTTTTCCAATCCCTCAAATATTTAGCGCGTGCATCTTTACCTACCTCGTTGACCAAAATCGACCTTTTGTTTTGAATAATCCAACCACTTACTCCACTGTGTGAATCCAAGTTCATGGTCTCCAAGTCCCGATTTGTCAAACCTTTTGCAGAAGCTACTACCAACCGATCAGAATTCCCATCAGCCAATTCCAACCAACTGTATTTGCAATCTAACACATTGGTCACCAATTCTGTGATTTTAGTAACTACTTTATCGTAATCCAAAACAGAATTGATTACCTGGCTTAAATTATGCAGAGAAGAGATCTGTTTCATTTTTCGATCAAAAATACTGGCAGTAGGCAAATGAAGAAGAAGACTAATTAGAGCAATAGCGATGTAAACATTAAGAAAATGAGCTACAAACAGATCAAATGTACCAAGGGTGACGCTGTAATAAAAGATATGTTGATAAGTAGCTGACCGAGTCAACATGATGGCTCCGGGTAAAATCAATATCCCGCCCCAGAAAGCAGCGATTTTCTGACGCTTGTTCAGATAATTTACCCAGGCGGTGCGTAAAGAGAGGAGCAAAATGAAAAACAAGAGTGCCCCGTAGAGTATCCGCTCAATAGTAGTCTTCTCACTAAATGCCCCCCCTGTCTCATAAAACCTTCCTGAAAAATGAGTACAAATAACATAGGCCACCAACAAAAGCAAAGTCAGGCTAAAAAGCTTTCGCGTTCCTTTTTTACTTCGGTAGTAAATCAAATCTCGCAAAATAAATAGGACGGAAAACGAGAAAATGGTAGCAAAAAAAGAGATGAACGTTGAATTTAAAAGCGATTTAACCGAGGAAATCAACACTGGCAGGTTGGTAATCCTCTCCAGGTAATTTTGATTCAAAAACACGCTAAATAAAAGGTACTGCTTATTTTTAAGCTTTAATCTCATTTATTAATATTTCGTTTTTGTTCTATGGCCACTCCCCAGGGAGTACAATTAGTATTCCATTCCCCAACCAACTCTCCTTCTCTGGATATCTTCACTACTCGATAGTTGTAAGTATCGGCCACCACACAGGTTTGGTCAGTCATATCGACTGCAATAGATTGAGGATAAGCCAGTCCTTCTACCTGAAACAGTTTCTCACCTTGTGGAGAAAGTCTCACTAACTTAGCATCATACCCATCTGTACCAAAATCCAGTACCCAACAACTACCTGTTTCTTGATCGACAGAAATTCTTGTGGCACAATTGAATCCTTTTAGGTATTGGAGAACTACTCCAGCCGCAGATATTTGCGTTACTCCGCAACTATCAGCAATCCAGCAAGATCCATCCTTTTGGTACACACTTATTGCGTAAGGCGGAGCGCTCAAAAAAACAACTTGTTCCACAGCTCCTTGTGATGTCAATTTGGTGACTTTTTTTAAACTCGAATCTGTAACCCAACAAGCTCCCGAACGCATGTCGAGCGCAAGACAACTTGGATACTCAAAGTCCGTAATTTGTTGAAGAATAATGCCGTTGGTGTCTATCCTTTGTATTTTGTGGTTCTCAGCATCAGCTACCCATAATACATTACGAACCGTGTCTACAGCCAAAGCAACCGACCAACCAACATCAGAAATCTGCTTAGTGATTGTTCCCTCTTTATCCAACCTGTAAATCAATCTCCAGTATGGGTCGCTGACCCAGACGCCATTATCTATTTTGTCCACTGCAATAATCGAGGGGAACCCCATCCCTCCGACTTGAAAAACTCGATGAGAACTATCATGAGTCAATTTTGCTACTTGGCCACAGTTTTTAAATACAACCCAAATAAAGGAGGGACCGGGAACAATACTTACCTCGTCTGAAACAGAACTTTCGTATTCCTTAAGTTGGTAGGAAATACAATATCTATATCTAACTTCATACTGAATGTCTCTGTCGAAGTAAGTATTAGAATCGGGATGAACAACAGCTATCTTCTTGAAATTTTTTTCGTAACCGCTTTTCCGGTAAATATTGTAACCTACTAAAGCTTCAAAGTTCAACCGTTGCCATTTTAAAGTAACCCCTTTGTAATCGGAGCATACTTGTAAACCTGTAGGTTTACCGTGGGTTTCAGGATTGCGTGGATCCAGAGGATTAGCTCTTTGTCGTTCGGCACACCCCCATGAGATTGAAAATAAAAATATTGTATCGAAAACAAAATGAAATACATTCTTCAGTGGCATACAATTTCACATCACTCTAAAATACGTATTGTTACTCTGGGTGTTTCTAATCATTCTTCTCCAAATACCTCGGCGGAAAATACAAATATCTCTGTATCCGGCTGTTTCCAAGCATCGGTAGGCAGCCCTGCTTTGCGACAAGTTGCTCGTAAAAATTCTTCCCTGTCCCAACCATAATCAGTCGCCACTTGGGGCAGAAGCAAACCTTGCGAGTACCCTTTTCTGATTATTAACCCATGTTTGCCAACTTCGATCTCATCAATAGACTGGATTTTTTGGGGTACAGTCAATACTGAAATTTCTACTTTCAGATATTCTAACTCATCAGGCCGAACAGGTGGAAAACGAGGATCATGCAATGCTGCCGACTCTGCAACCTCCTGAACCGTTTGATAGAGAGACTTCGTTGGCAAAATGGAACCAATACACCCTCTTAAACGTCCGTACTTAGTAATAGTAACAAATGCGCCCCGTTTCTCTAATAACTTTGGGGAACTTACCTCAAACTTGGGAATCGGCTCCCCTTTTACACAGCAAACAATTGTTTTTTTGGCAATCTCCAAAAGTTGCTCTTGATCCTTTTTTGACAAACCCAGGTCAATTCCAACTTCCTTTTTCTTTGGATTTTTTTCCATCTGCCGATAGAATACTGCTGATAAGTAGCCTACCACTCTGGACTTATCGCCCATAGTGTCTCCAGAATTAGCATAGTTCAAAATCTTTACTTTCTTTGCTCCTAATTTTTCTGCAGCAATCATAGTGGCAACGATGGGGCCGCCCCCGCATGCTTCTACTTCCCGTTTTGAAATAGCCTCAGCCAATCCCGAAAAATCAAACTTCTCGACGTAAGAGATTAACCGACTGTCAATGTCCACTGCTTCCTGATAGGGATGATAGTGTGACAAATCGGAACTGGCTACAATTAAAACATTATGGCCTTTTGCCGCTTTAGCAATGGCATTTCCTAACGTTTGTGAATTTTCGTAACTTTGATTACCCATCACAATAGGTACGATTTTAAAGTCTTTTAATACCATTTGCAGGAAAGGAATCTGTACTTCCACAGCGTGTTCCCGTTGAATGAGGTGTTCCTGACGATGCCCCTTGTTGGAAAGAATGATGCGAGAACTTTGGGCAGCGATTTTTTCCGCCATTTCCTCATCAACAAATACAACACCTAATGGGGTTTCGTAACCACCTCTGGGATAGACAGAAATCTCGGAAAAAGTTTCAAAGTGGCTGGGAGCAATGATGATAACTGTTTCGTATTTTTTCCCTTCAAGCTGTCGATATCCATGAGCTGCTACCCAGCCGGAGTAAATGTATCCTGCATGGGGTGAAATCATCCCTACTATTCTTCCTGGTACGGATACAAGTTTTGCCGCCTGAAAAAACTGTTGTATTTGTTTTCGCAAGTCAGTGGCCGAGGCAGGGTAAAACTGACCAGCCACCGCTGGTCTGCGAATGTCCTTCTCCTGAGAGTTACAAGACACACAAAAATTCATAATAGAAAAGAACAATAGCAAACACACTGATAAAACAAAAGTAGTTCTTTTCATAATACACTCCTTGCAAGCTACATTTTAACATGACCACTGCTTTGAGTTGTGGGCATGTTATCAAATCTTTAATTGTTTAATTTCAATCGATTTTAGATCTGCAACGCCCAGGCGATGATCCTGATCAGCGGCAGTTAAGATGTACTTTGGTTCCCGTCCTACCTCCCGCAGCGATTTCAGTCCAGCTTGTTTACGTTTTTTTTCGATAATTTGCCAGCCCACATAATCGAGAGCTACCATGTCCTGGGAAATCAAAAGTCCGTTAAAAGGCCAAGCCCACTGAGGCATGTACGGCGGACCGCCCTCAAACTGTGCTGTCAAAGCATCACAGATTGTCAATCGCAATTTATCTTTGATCCAGGGATGACTGCAAAGATCAGCCACATAAGGGTCACAAGCATTTATGTGATATTTATTAGGATTATGAATAACACCGAAGAAGTTTTTCATTCCTATGCTTACTCCTGCAATGCCGTGATCCTTAAGTACTGGCACATTAATAATGGCGGTAGCATATTCACTGACTACACGACTAACCATGCTACCAATAGATTTGTGCATCAGCAGATCTCTGGAATAACCAATACGATCATTTCCAACACATCGAACCTGCCCCCTTACTGTAGAAATCCGATAACCAGCACGTCGTAAGTCCTGACCCATACGATCAAAAAGGATAATGTTTTCACTTTTCACCCCGGCAGAACGTAAACCTGAAACAATCGCTCGAACTACTTCTTTATTTGATGATAACCCCCTCCCTGCGATGCAGTTCAGCTTTATTGCCACTACATCTTCAGAACTAAAAAGTTGTCGCCAAATCGAAGTACTGGTCCCCCCGTGAAATAACGCCCGCAGTCCTTCATCGAGTACTTTTTCAACCACTTTGGCATCAAATCGATTTTTTGTCGTACGGACGCTGTCAGATTGCACAATGACAACCCGTGCTCTGGAGAGAGAAGGAGCACATCCTCCTGCTGCAGCTGATGTTAATATAAGTTGATGATTTTCAAAATATTACGAATACCCCCCTTACTATTTTTTTGAGCATCTAACTGGCCATTATTCCGATTGTTTTTCTGTAACTTAAGATAATATTGTTGGAGTTGGGTAAAAACCACCTTGTTCTCAACATGGACTGCAACCATTTGGGCAATTTTTTCCAACATTTGAATAATTTCTAAGTCTGGTTTCGAGTGGTCTTCGGGATCATCAATGATGAAAAAGCCTATGATCTTATTCTTTGATGAATAGAGAGGTACTAATAGCACATCCTCGTAATACCAACGTTTCTGCTGCTTATAATTGGAAACAGGAAGCCCGTAAATCCTTTTGATCAAATAGAAAACATTCTGCTTTTGAGTGATAAAATAAGAACGACTGATCCTGAATTGTTCGCGCATGTAGTTAGCAATTTGCCCAATAGAAAAATGCAGTCGTTTCAAAACCTGCGCTTTTTCTTTGTCTTCAATAGCTACTGCTTTCAACTCCAATCGTCGAGTACTACGAGTCAAAATCCCCAATATTACCAACCGATAGCCAAAAGAAAACTTGACCAACCATACAATTTCACGCAGTAAATTTTCCAATGGCAATTCGAGACTATATGCTCCAAACAGAGTAAAAATTTGCTTTAACCGCCTGTGTTTTTTCTCTATTACAGAATAACGATCAAAACCTTCAAACAAGCTGGATGCAAAAATGATGTAGAGTTTTGCCTGTTGCAAGATGGCACTGGAGGGAATTGTTCCGGAGGCAGGGTTTTCCAAAACAATGAATCCAAAAATTTGATCATTGGTACCTTTAAGATTTAAAAACAAACGATCACCCTTATTCCACGCCTTTCCTTCTTGCCATTGCAATTTTTCAAATAATCCCTTCTCTTTGGAACCAAGCAACTTGGCACGTTCAACATCACTAAAAAGACTCTGATGAGCAAACTGGGTAAATTGATTCTGAGCAAAAAGTGATTTAATTGCTTCACCAGTAAAGAAATCTACGCTAAGATGATCCGCATTGGTTTCTTCCTCACTAAGAGTAATCTCCTTGCGATAGTTATTGGCTAAAGGATCATACAAATAGAGGCTGGCGGTTTTGAACCCAAAATATTTTTTGGGGATTTCAGTAAGTTTCATAAGAAAAAGCTGACTCAGACCTTTTCGAAGATGTTTGTTTAGCTCGTAGAGCTCTTCGAAAAAATCCAGATTTGGCAATGTCTCTTTGGCAACTTTTTCATGCTGGGCAGGCTGTACTATACGCAAAATTCCCCGATAGCCAGAAAACAGCCCGGTTCCTTGTTCATAAGGGGAAAGCCTCAATTCCACTGGTACAACACCTTTTTCAGGATGAATGATTTGTGTACGCAGATAAAAGCCCTCCTTATTTCCCGGGGATTGCTCCGTTTGCCATCGGTAGTAAAAATCGCGATCTTCTTCACTGATGAAATCAGAAATATAGCTTTGATAAAGTTCTCTATGTGAAAGCCCCAGCATCTTTTCAAAATTATCATCAAAAAAGATAATCCGACCGTGTTCATTGATTTCAAAAAACCCGGTTTCCGGTTCGACTTTTTCATCTTCCTGAGAAACAGTTGACAACTGCAAGGAAGTCGGCCGATGCTCCAGAGCCCTTTCTACCGTAAAAGGAAGGGCAGTCAAAACCCCATCTACTTTGATCAGATAATCAAAGACGCCATTTTCCATTGCTTGTCTTCCCACAGTTTCATTGTCTTTGTCCACGATAAAAATTACAGGGAATTTAGCAGCTAATCTGTAAATCTGGTGCAGTAAAGCTTGGCCATCATCGCTCAAAAACTGAGTATCGAAAAGAATAGCGTCATATAGTTTTCCTTCTAAGGTCTGCGGTAGTTGATTCAGGGAGGTATTAACATGGAGACGAAAATCTTGACGATAAAGTTGCATCATGCGCTTCAAAGAGTGAGCAAACTTTTCGTCCTTGCCCAGGTAGAGAATATTTTTGATTTTCTCTGTCATCAACAGATTTCGCCCTTTGTCTGAAACGAGGATATTACAAAATAAATAAAAATATTACAAAGAGTCAAGGTAAATTTCATTAATTTATCTCCCTTGAACTAAAAAACTACTCACGATTTTTCATCTGGTAAGTAATTTGGATTGCGTCTCAATTGAGTTGGTGGGATCACAATACCACCAGAAATTATTACCTTCATGGCCTCCTCAACACTCATAGCTAACTTTATTACATCCTCTTTCGGCACAAATACCAACATGCCGGTAGTCGGATTTGGTGTGGAAGGTACGAAAATACTTACTACTGTCTGTTCGGTCTCCTGCTGAAGTTCACCAGTACACTCCTTAGTAGAAAACCCGATTACATAAGCACCTCTACGGGGATATTCTATAAGTACTACATTCTGGAATTCTTTTCGCCTCGATACGGCGATAGCAGTGATGAGCTGCTTAACACTATCGTAAAGGGTCTTGATAAAAGGGATTTTAGCTATGATTCGTTCCCCGAGATGCAAAAGGGAACGCCCAATGAAGTTAGTAGTCAACACCCCAAGGATAAAAACTAATACTATAGTGGCAACAATGCCTACCCCGGGAATCTGGCGACCAATAAAACGAGAGACCTCTGGCCCCAGAAGACCATCAACAAAATTAAATACTCCCTTCAAAACCCAGAAGGTAATCACGAAAGGGACAAAGGTAACCAATCCTGCAATGAATTTGTTGCGAATGTAACGGAGAAAAAAATGCTCCTTCATCCTCCACCTCTCCATTTTCAGGTTAAAAAGTTTCGCAGAGGCTCTCGATTTAGCCTGAATTATTCAGAAATTCTGAATCGCTACATTTATCCCTGCTATTCATGGCTGGAAATTAAAAAGCCAGCAACCAACCATTAGGCCTTTAAAACTAATAACTTACAAAGTTGCAAAAGCTTTCACCACTGGTCATACTACAATTAGTAACATTCCAATTAGCATCAAGACATTGTGTTAACATTCATACTTCACGCCTTATCTTTATCTGGAATCAATAAATTTCCATCGCATTCTGAATGGCAGAGAAATAAACATCTGCCATTTGTACTATAGGCAAATCAATTACCAATTTATCCCGATGATGAATTCGCAAACGAGCGTTATTTGTGACTTTACCCAGTACCAGAAGAGGAATCTCTTGCTTCTTTGCCAGTTGTTGTAAATGAGTTAGATCTTCTGCTGCTACACTCACCACAATACGAGATTGATCTTCAGCGAACAGCAAAAAATCGCTGCGCATATTTTCTCCAAGTTTAATTTCTGCACCTACCCAATGCTCGTGATCGAGAAAACAACACTCTGCAAGTGCAACAGCCAACCCACCTTCTGCAGTATCGTGTGCCGATTTAATCCAACCATTATGGATAGCTTGTAGGAGAAATTGCTGTAATCGTTTTTCAAATTTCAGGTCTAAACTTGGGGCATCCCCTGCTATCAGATCGTGAACCATCTTAATATATTCACTTCCACCAACTTCTCCTTTATTCCTTCCCAGAAGCACAATCCAATCGCCGGGGGATTTAAACCATGTGGTTGTGTGCAAATGAACATCATCCATAATTCCTATCATCCCGATAACTGGTGTTGGATAAATAGCTCCATCTGGGTTTTCATTGTAAAAACTCACATTGCCCCCGGTAACCGGAGTATTTAATTGACGACAGGCTTCTCCCATTCCCAATACAGCTTCCTGAAATTGCCAATAATTGTCTGGTTTGTAGGGATTGCCAAAATTCAAACAGTTGGTAATAGCCACTGGTTTAGCTCCTGTACAAGCTACATTCCGTGCTGCTTCTGCAACAGCAATTTGAGCTCCACGTCGTGGATTAAGGTAAACATAACAGCTATTACAATCAGTTTTCATAGCCAGGGCTTTATTCGTTCCCTTGATGCGTAGCACTGCCGCATCCCCACCAGGTAAGACGACGGTATTGGTTTGTACCATAGTATCATATTGCTCAAAAACCCAAGCCTTACTGGCAATATTTGGAGACCCTAATAGCGATAGCAACACTAAATTACAATCTTCTGGTTGTGGGAGCTTGTTGAAATCATAGTTGCGAAGTTTGTCAATATAGTCCGGTTTTTCTGCTTCTCGGGTGTAAACCGGAGCCCCTTCTCCAGCGGCCAAACTCTGCGCAGGAATTTCTACCACCACCTGACCGTGCCACTTTACTCGTAGCATTCCATCAGAAGTTACTCGTCCAAATTCAGCACAGTTCAAATCCCATTTATCACAAATCCGTCTAACATCTTCTTCCCGTCCCTTTTTAGCAATAATCAACATTCGTTCCTGTGACTCCGAGAGCATGATTTCATAGGGAATCATTCCTTTTTCGCGCAGCGGCACCTTGTCCAAATCCAACTCCATACCAACCCCACCCTTGGCAGCAGTTTCTGAGGCGGAACTGGTAATTCCAGCGGCACCCATGTCTTGCACCCCTACTACGCAACCATTCTCTATGAGCTCCAGGGTAGCTTCCATAATTAGCTTTTCAGTAAACGGATCGCCTACTTGTACTTGAGGACGACGTTCTTCCGATTCCTCAGTAATCTCTTCCGAGGCAAAAGTAGCACCATGAATACCATCGCGTCCAGTAGAAGAGCCAATAACAAACACGGGGTTCCCTTCGCCCCTTGCTACAGCATGAGCCAAACGATCAGTACGCACAATCCCCACCGTCATAGCATTCACCAGTGGGTTACCACGGTAGGACTTTTCAAAATAAACATCGCCTGCCACGGTAGGGATTCCCAAACAATTGCCATAATCGCCGATACCCCGTACTACTCCATCAAACAGGTATCTTACCCGATTATCGCTCAATGGTCCGAAGCGCAGTGAATCCAGAGCAGCAATTGGACGAGCTCCCATAGCAAAAATATCACGCATGATTCCACCAACTCCGGTTGCTGCTCCTTGATACGGTTCCACTGCTGAGGGGTGGTTATGACTTTCGATCTTAAAAGCCACTGCCAGACCGTCCCCAATATCAACCAGTCCGGCATTCTCTTCACCCGCTTTTACTAACAACGCTTCGCCTTCTCGAGGTAAGGTGCGAAGCATTACCAGAGAATTTTTGTAGCTGCAGTGTTCCGACCACATCACAGAAAAAACACCCAGCATGCTCCAAAGCTAACTGTAAATTTACCTCAGGCTCTTTCATAAACACCTCTTCACTCACTTGACTGTGGATGAAAATACTTCCACACTTTTTCGGCTACATTTTTAGGAATAACTCCAACTTTGACCAACTCTTCGACCGACGCTTGCTTGATTTTCTCTATCGAACCAAAAGACTGCAACAAACGATTTTTACGCACCTCACCAAT
>MZGM01000035.1 GCA_002085035.1 Candidatus Zhuqueibacterota bacterium 4484_219 | reverse complement strand
TGATCAGAGTCCAATACCGAGACTAAATAATATGATCGTTATCGAAAACTTGAAAAAGAAATTCAAGAAAGATTGGGTGTTGAAGGGAGTCAATCTTACCGTGGATAAAGGTGAGACCAAGGTGATTATTGGGACTAGCGGATGTGGCAAAACAGTGTTGTTGAAGCATATCATTGGACTACTGAAGCCGGATAACGGAAAAATTTGGGTGGACGGTGAAGATATTACTACTATGGGATTTCGCCAACTTAATAAGATACGCCATAAGTTCGGCATGGTATTTCAAAGTTCAGCTTTGTTTGACTCCATGAGTGTAGAGGAGAATCTGAAGTTAGCTTTGAGATGTGTTTCTGATATTTCAGTTGAAGAGGCTCGCCAGCACATCCGTCATTGTCTGGCTCTGGTGGGCTTGAAGAAAGTTGAACAATTGTACCCTACTGAACTCAGCGGAGGGATGAAAAAACGAGTGGCTATTGCTCGGGCTATCGTTCACAACCCTACCTACATACTCTATGATGAACCTACTACTGGCTTGGATCCCATAACTGCTGATACCATTACCCAGTTGATAAATCGACTAAAAGAGCAGTTGGGAGTAACCTCGATAGTAGTTTCCCACGATATCATTAGTACTTACAAAATTGCTGATAAGGTTGCCATGCTACATCAGGGGAAAATTCATTTTGAGGGCAGAACTGAGGAACTTCGCCAAACGACAGATCCGATTGTGAAGCAATTCATTGAAGCTCGTGCTCCCAAGATAGAATCGGTGTGGCAACTGAAAGGCGAGAGAAATGAGGTTCAGAAATGAGAAAATATTCAAAAGAGGCCCAGGTTGGGTTTGTCATGTTTGTGGCTATAATTGTGCTGATAGCAGGTCTTTTTTATTTAAAAGGTTATCAGATTAGAAAGAAAGGTTACACTATTACCGCATTGTTTGACAATGTCAGTGGCTTACGAGAAGGAGACCAGGTAACCGTAGCTGGTTTAAAGGTCGGTCGTGTTCAAAAGATGACGCTTACTCCTGGTGGGGTGTCTGTCTCTCTATGGATAAATTCCTGGGCTCGGTTTCCCCGCGATTCCAGGGCAGTAATTCGTAGCGTCGGAGTTATTGGTGAAAAGGTTATTTATATTGAGCTGGGGAAAAGCAATGAATATCTCAACCCTGGCGATACAATTAAAGGAGGATATCTTACTGATATTGTAGAGTTGGCCTCCGAGGCCTCTGATATCGGCGAACAAGTACATGTGCTGTTGGGTCAGCTTCAGGACATTTTAACTCCAGAAACGAGAAGAGAAATTCAGAATAGTATTGGTAATATTCATCAGATTTCTGATCGAGTTAACACTAACTTAGAGGCTAATTTGAAAACCACCCAGGATATTCTCCAAAGTTTAAAACAAACTGTTGCTCATATTCAAACACTTTCTAAAGGGAATCAAAAAGAGATTAATAATATTGTCAGCAACTTACAAAAAAGTAGTAGCGAAATGCAAAAAGCGTCGGTTCATCTTAAAAAGACATTTGCTTCGTTGGATAGTATGTTGGTTTCCATCCGCGCTGGTAAAGGTACCTTAGGTAAATTAGTTAGTGATGAAACCCTGTACCAAAATGTGGTGCGGTTATCTGGAGATATTGATTCATTGGTAGTGGATATGAAGAAAAATCCTCGGCGTTACATAAGTGTAACTTTGTTTTAAAGAAGGAAATATCTTCTTGATTTTGTCTAATTTTTTTTATAAATTCTTTGGACACAAATTTGTTAGAGAGGATAAATATGTTTGCAGTTATTATGGCAGGTGGAGTTGGTACTCGCTTTTGGCCCCATAGTCGTGAGAAAAAACCAAAACAATTTCTGCGAATTTTTGATCAGCGTACTCTTATTCAGCAGACCTATGATCGCCTTCTGCCAGTGATTCCTAATGAGAGAATTTATTTTGTATTAAATACTAACCAAAAGGCAGAATTGCTTCGTCAGATTCCTCAGGCTGAGGAGGAAAATATTATTATTGAGCCGTTTGGCAAGAATACTGCACCCTGTATTGGTTTAGCTGCACTCCATATTCAACGACAGGATCCCGAAGCTATTATGGTAGTTTTGCCTGCTGATCATCTTATCAGGAATATTGCTACTTTTCAAAAAGTCCTCCGTGTTGGGGAGAAGTTTCTTCAACAACAAGATTACTTAGTTACCATTGGCGTTACCCCCGATCGGCCAGCCACTGGCTATGGCTACATCCAGTTCAGCGAACCTATTGCTGAGATAGATGGTATTCCCATCTATCGGGTGAAAACCTTTGCCGAAAAACCCACTTTGGACACGGCACAGCGATTTCTAAGAAGCGGTGATTTTGTGTGGAACAGTGGTATGTTCATCTGGAAGGCCAAAATCATCCTCGAAGAAATCGAAGAATTTCTCCCTGAGTTTTACGATGGGCTCATGGAGATTGAGAACCATATTGGGCAACCCACCTATTGGGAAGTGGTGGAAACAGTGTATCGTCAGATCCGCAGCATTTCCATTGATTACGGTGTAATGGAGAAATCTCGACGTGTATGTGTAATAAAAAGTGATTTAGGCTGGAGCGATGTCGGAAGCTGGGACGAAGTCCACAAATTAGTTGACAAAGATAAAAATGGAAATGGGATTGTGGGTGAGGCACTGGTTAAAGATAGTCGGGAGTGTCTTATTTTTTCTACTGACAAGTTTATAGCTGCCTTAGGGGTAGAAAATCTCATTATTACCGAGTCTGAAGATGCCATTCTTGTTTGTCATAAGGATCAAGCACAAAATGTTAGAGAACTGGTAGAACTATTGAAACGGAAGAAATTGAAAAATTTAATCTAATGCCAAATAATCACTCCGAAAAAGAAAAACTGTTACAAAAACTGGAAGAGTTATTGGAACGCTTGTCTATTCCTTTACGTCAGGAAAAGGGCAATTTTAAGGGCGGCTTGTGTCGGCTTTACAATCAACGTTATTTTGTGTTGAATAAATCATTACCGATTGAAGTCAAGCTGCAAATCTATCGAACGGAATTGCAAAAACTTGACTTGCAAAATGTGTTCTTGCAGCCTATTGTACGCCAGTTCTTAGAGGAAACGTGACTATTTAGTCAAACCTATTCCAGAAGTATTTTTTCTTTGAGCAAGATAAAAGTTAAAAAGAGAGGCTTAGGAGTCGTGGAATTGGATGAGTTTTTGAATTACTTCCAAGCGGATTTATTTATCCCTGAGTTAAACGCTACCACCAAGGAAGAGCTTCTTACTGAAATGGTGAATTATTTAGCAGCTCACCGCAACTTAAAAGACACCCAGCTAATTTTAGAGATGCTCAAACACCGCGAAGATTTAGGCAGTACTGGTATCGGTTATGGTATTGCAATTCCTCATGGTCGCACGTTGTCTGTCTCGGAGCTATTAGTAGTTTTTGGTAAAACTACCAGGGGGGTCGATTTTGATGCTATTGATGGCCAGCCGGTACATTTGATTTTTATGATTGTAGCCCCTCCCCAGGAGCAGTCCAATGTCTACCTACCGTTTTTAGGAAAATTGGTTGAGCTGTTAAAGACGCCAGGTGTTCGTGAGCAACTTCAGGAAGCAACTACATTCCAAGAATTTATTTCGATTTTTTCAGGAGAGTTTTGATGAGTGTAGGGCGCGAAAAACAGCTTCGCTATCTTGTTGTGTTGCAAGATATCGACAATATGATTCAGGAAAGTACTACTGAACAAAAGCTGGGTTTTGCTACCAATTTAGAACGGTTACAGAAAATGCGTGAGGAAATTGCCAAAGAAATCCCCCCGCCGTTGCTACGAATTTATGAAATGCTTAGAAAAAAATACAAACGTGCTATCGTACCAGTGAAGAATGAAACTTGCCTTGGCTGTTGGGTAAAATTACCAACCTCAGTTTCTCCCAGAGGTAAAGAAAATGTTTCTATTTTTCGCTGTGAGAATTGCGGAAGAATCTTGTATTGGGTAGATTAACAACCAGGGTAGCAGATAAACCTTACATTTAGATTAGTCTATCAGTTTATCGTAAATTCGGTATTTTTTGTACACCGTTGCCCCCATTTTTTTGAGAGTGTGGACCATCGGGTAATTGTCCTCCAGAATCCAGGAAAACTCTCCTCGCCAAATCCCTTTTGCTTTACCACGATTGTAAGTTTCATAGTAGAATACTGCGTCGATGCCGAGTTTTTGATATTTATGGATTACTCCCATGGTGAGCACCCGTAACATGTCAATCTTGCGAGAATACCACAGTAGTTTAAAAATGCCAAATGGTAGAAGACGGCCATTAATCCGTTTTAGCGCCTGGTTGAAATCCGGAAGAGCCAGAGAAAATCCAGCGGGTTCGCCGTTGACTTCAGCAATCAAAACCAGCTCTGGTTCGAGAACTGTTTTCAGGTCCTTGGCTAAGTGATAGAATTCTTCGTCGGTCATGGGAACGAACCCCCAATTGCGACTCCACGCTTGATTGTAAATATATTTGACTGTTTCTATCTCTTGATTAAACTTTTTCATATCGATGCTTCGGATAGTAACATTGTGGCGACGCCGAACCAGTTCAGCAATACGTTTTATTTTGTCAGACATTGGAGTAGTTGTTTCCATGTAGAAGGCATAGAGGTCTTTGGCCTTTTTCATGCCATATTTTTCCATGAACTCCAGGTAGTAGGGAGGATTGTAGGTCATCATAATTACTGGTGGCCGATCGAATCCTTCCAGCAAGAAGCCGCAGGTATCGTTGGTAGAAGGATTCATCGGCCCCCGCAGGAGCGCCATATTACGTTGTCGCAACCATTGCTCTGCCGTTTGCAATAGTGCACATGCTACTTGGTAATCCTCAATGGATTCAAAAAATCCAAAAAAGCCTGTTTGTTCTTTATGGAATTTATTGTGGTTATCGTTGATCAAAGCTGCAATGCGTCCAACTACATTGCCATTTTGCACTGCCAAAAAGAACTCGGCAGTACTATGAGCAAAAAAAGGATTTTTCTTTCGATCCAGCAGTTTTTTCTGATCCATAATCAGAGGCGGCACCCAGTTGGGATCATTTCGGTAAAGTTTCCAGGGCAACATGATAAAGCGCCGTAGTTGGCGCTTATTGGTTACCGGTATGATTTGCAGTTCGCTATTCATTCAATTACTCCCAGCTGTTTTCCGATTTTTTCAAAAAGATACAGAACTTTATCTAATTCGGCATCGGAGTGCGTAGCCATGTAGCTGGTTCGTAACAGCGACATTCCCGGTGGTACAGCCGGGCTGATTACAGGATTAACAAACACTCCTTCGTTGAACAGGGCTCGCCAGAAGGTGAAGGTTTTCATGTTGTCACCAATGATTATTGGAACGATAGGGGTTTGGGTGTTGCCGATATTAAAGCCAAGCTTGGAAAATCCTTCTTGCATTTTTTTAGTGTTTTGCCACAGTCTGGTGCGTCTTTCTGGTTCACTTTCGATAATGTCCAGCGCTGCCAAAGTAGCAGCTACCGCTGCTGGGGGCATACTGGCGGAAAAAATCAATGCTCGCGCATTGTGTTTGATGAAATCGATTACTTCCGCATCGCTGGCAATAAACCCACCGATGGAAGCAAAGGATTTACTGAAAGTACCCATCACAATATCAACCCTGTCTTCCAATCCGTAGTGCTCGGCAGTACCACGTCCGTGCTTGCCCAAGACACCGATAGAATGCGCATCATCAACAAAAACTTTGGCATTGTGCTTTTCGGCAATTGTGACCAGTTCGGGTAAATTTACAATATCCCCGCCCATACTAAAAACACCATCAGTCACAATTAGTTTTCCCGTTACGTGGTCAAATCTTTGCAGAAGTCGGTCTAAATCTTTCATATCGTTATGACGATATTTAACCAACCTGCCGAAAGCAAGTCGACAGCCATCCACAATGCTGGCATGATTATCGCGATCTCCAAAAATGACGTCATCCTTGCTTATCAAAGTGGCAATGGTTCCTAAATTAGTCTGGAAACCGGTGGAAAAGGTCAAAGCTGCTTCTCGGCGCATGAATTTTGCCAGACGGTACTCCAACTCCTCATGGATATCCAATGTACCATTCAGAAAACGAGAACCCGTACAGCCGGAGCCATATTTTTCTACTGCCTTAATAGCGGCTTCTTTTACCTTGGGATGTTGGGTTAAGCCCAGGTAATTATTCGACCCAATCATTATGAAATTCCTACCATCGATTTCCACTGAAGTTTCGGCTCCAGACTGAATAGCTTTAAAATAGGGGTAATATCCAGCTTTAATAGCTTCACGAGCAGCAGTATAATTACGACACTTGTCAAAAAGATCCAATTTAGCCACCTCTCTTTTGTTTATTATTCAGTTGACTGAATATAAATTTAATGATTTATTAAATTTTTGTCAATAACTTTTTCTTTGTTTTGTCAAAATCATATTTTCTTTTCCTGTTGTCTTTTTAGGCTTGACTTTTTCAAAATATTGTAGTACATTTATCGGTTCAAAAAATAAACTCTCAGTATTAGAGGCACAATGGCAATGTCGAAATTCAAACGACTTTCAATTTACATCAAGCCTTATTGGTCAAAAATGGCTTTGGCCATGGGGACTACGCTTCTGCTTACCTTGACCAATATTCCGGTACCGCTGTTAGTCAAGTATCTGGTGGATGATGTTCTTGCTAAAGGTAACTGGGCAGGGCTTAATATTGTGTTCTTTGGTATCGTGCTTGTTTTTCTGGTTAAGGGTGGTTTGTCTTTTCTTTTGACTTACCTGATTACATTTTTAGGACAGCGGCTTGTTCTTGATTTACGTCGTCAGATTTATCGACATTTGCAGCGGTTGTCATTAAGCTTTTACGATCGTGAACGCACAGGCAAGATTATTTCCCGCATTATCGACGATGTGGACCTTGTACAAACTTTGATCTCTAACTACATTATCACAATATTTACTGACGTAGTAACCCTCGGTGTTATTTTATTTATTATCTTTCGAATGAACTGGCAATTGTCTCTGGTTTGTCTGAGTGTATTACCGTTTTATGTAATTAACTACCGAATGTTTATTCAGAAAATCAAAAGTGCCAGTCAACGCACCCGGGAAAAGATGGATGAGATTCTGGGTAATCTGGGCGAGAAGCTCACTGGGGTTTCTGTAATCAAAGCTTTTGGCAAAGAAGAACATGAAATTCGATTGTTTCAAGAGCAGAATTTAGAACGCTTCGGTTTAAGAATGCGGCAGGGAGTGTTGAATATTTATCTTTCTTCCACTGCTGGTTTAATCAGTGGTTTGGGAACCGCTTTAGCTTTGAGTTTTGGTGGCTATCAAGTTTTCCAAGGCGCTTTGACCGTGGGTGGACTAATGGCTTTCTATAGTTACATTGGTTTTCTTTACAATCCGGCGGTGCGTCTTAGTGAGGTTAATTCTATGATCCAACAGGGGGTGGTTTCGTTAAATCGAATCTTTGAAATACTTGATACTATGCCAGATGTAGAGGACAAGGCTTCTGTAATTCTTCCTCGGATTAAGGGTAGGGTACAATTCAAGAATGTGTACTTCGGTTATAGCCCCGACCAGTTTATTCTTAAAAACATTAATCTTGACGTCCATCCCGGACAGCTTATTGCTTTGGTAGGACACACTGGTTCAGGGAAAACAACAATCGTTAATCTTATTCCTCGATTTTATGATCCTATCCTGGGCAGTGTTTTGGTGGATGGTTATGATATTCGCAAGGTGCAATTGAATTCACTCCGGCAGCAGATTGGAATTGTGCTTCAGGAATCGGTGCTGTTCGATGGAACTATTGCCGATAATATTCGATATGGGAAATTGACAGCCACCCAGGAAGAAATTGAGAAAGCTGCTAAAACTGCTAACATTCACGATTTTATTGTTTCCCTGCCCGAAGGGTACCAAACTAAGGTTGGAAAAGATGGCCTGAAGTTATCGGTTGGTGAAAAGCAGCGGATTGCCATCGCCCGCGCAGTAATTGCTGATCCGGCTATTCTGATAATGGATGAAGCCACCTCTTCTCTGGATTCGGAATCGGAAGCGCAAATACAGGAGGCGTTGCAAAGAATTATGAAGGAACGAACTAGTTTTGTTATTGCCCATCGACTGTCGACTATTATTGAAGCTGATCTCATTGTGGTGATGGACAACGGAGAGATTGTTGAGATGGGGACTCATTCTGAACTCCTCGCCAAAGGCGGTTTGTACAGTAAATATTATGAGGAACAATTCAAAGTAACTACAACTTTAACATAGCTACAGCAGCAAGTTTTAGTTATGCCCAGGCATTCTACCAAAAATTTCGTCCGGTTGGTTAATATTTTTGTAAAACCATATTGGGCCAGAATCCTTCTGGCAACAGGCTTGATGTTTTTGCTGACTGCATCAACTATTCCTTTGCCACTTATTATCAAGTATCTGGTAGATGATGTTCTTCCATCGCATCGAAAAGAGTTGCTTTTGGCAGTATTTGGAATGGTGTTTGGTGCAGCTCTACTGGGGCGATTGGTTTATCTTGCCCTTAGATACGTTATTATCTACACTGGAGAAAAAGTAATTTTTCAGATCAGGTCTCAGTTTTATCGACATTTGCAGCGATTGTCCCTAAGCTATTTCGACCACAAACAGACTGGCGAGATAATGTCTCGAGTTATTAATGATGTTTACATTATTCAGCATATGCTCGAAAGTGGATTTATTACCATACTTACTGATCTCCTTACGCTGGTAATTGTTATTGGCATTATGTTTCATTTTAATTGGAGATTGGCTTTGATAACCATAACTGTTTTGCCTCTCTATGCTGCTAATCATGAAGTTTTTGTGAGAAGGATAAGAAGAACCGG
>MZGM01000034.1 GCA_002085035.1 Candidatus Zhuqueibacterota bacterium 4484_219 | reverse complement strand
ATGATAATATTCTGACCACCAATGCGGACTGTTTCTCTGCTACGACAATGAAGACTAAAATCATAAACTGGCTGTTCAACCACCTGACCAGCCAAAAGAGATTTTAGGTGTTGAATCAACAGCTCGTTATCTAACGCATCAGGATGATCAAAATTCTGCTTGGCTCGTTCCCTCAGAGGAAGATGGCTCAAATCCTTGTAGTAGGAATCTTGAGCCACCAGTACGACTCGCTGGTGGCCTAAATCTTTACTTAACTTCTGGGCAATAGCAGTTTTCCCCGAACCAGAACCACCAGCAATACCGATAAGAATACGTTTCTTCATCTTGCTCTCCTAAAAATTTACGGCTGGTAGTTTCTAATTTAAAATTACCAATATCTCACCAGAAATGCAAGTGTTTAAAATCAGTATTCCAGCCATTGATGCACAAAAATTTACTTGCTTTTTATCAAAATAATTTTTATATTGTCGCTTAATTTAGATTAATACTAATTCATTTACACAATGGAACTATTCAATTCACGGGAGGCAGTATGAACTTAGTTATGATTGCGTTTGTTATCGGAGTCATTGGACTGCTGTTTGCTATTTTTTTGTACCACCGAATAAAGAAATTTCCACCGGGTAATGAAACCATGCAAAATATTGCGAGCATGATTCATGAAGGTGCCATGGCGTTCCTTAATCGAGAATACCGTACTTTAATTGGATTTATTATTGTACTATTTATTTTATTATGGGTTGCCATTAGTCACTGGACGGCAGTAGCTTTTGTTACCGGAGCGGTGTGCAGCATGTTGGCTGGTTACATCGGTATGAACGCTGCCACTCGTGCTAATGTACGCACCTCGCAGGCTGCGACCGTTGGTATTCATCGGGCTTTGTCTGTAGCGTTCAGTGGCGGTGCAGTTATGGGTATGGCAGTAGCCAGTCTGGGGTTGTTAGGTCTGTCGTTCTACTACCTGATGTTTAAAGACCCTTTGATAATTAATGGGTTTGCCTTGGGGGCCAGCTCCATTGCCCTTTTTGCTCGTGTTGGTGGTGGTATCTACACCAAATCTGCCGACGTAGGCGCTGACTTAGTGGGAAAAGTAGAAGCTGGCATTCCGGAAGACGACCCCCGAAATCCAGCCGTTATTGCCGATAATGTAGGCGACTGCGTAGGCGACACTGCGGGCATGGGTGCCGACCTGTTTGAGTCCTACGTGGGTTCCGTGGTAGCAACTATTGTCATTGGTGCCACATTTGCTAACCCTGAAAGATGGATGAGCCTACCTATCCTGATCATCGCGGTAGGAACTTTAGCTTCGTTATTAGCAACATTTTTTGTCCGCTTGTTTCAAAACATTAACCCCCAAGCAGCATTACGTTATGCCACTTATGTGGCTGTAATTATTCTTATCGGTACCAGTTTGTTTTTGGTACCGGCTATTACTGATACCATAGCACCGTTCTGGGCAATTCTTGCTGGTATCCTGTGTGGTGTGGCTATTGGGGCTTTTAGCGAATATTTCACCTCTGGCCCCCCTATTAAAGTAATTGCTCACTCCTGCGAAACCGGTGCTGCTACCAACATTATCACCGGGTTGGCAATAGGAATGAAAAGCACTACCCTACCACTTTTGGCTATTGTCCTGGCAATCTTTGTTGCTTATGTTACCAACGGTATTTACGGCATTGCTATTGCTGCTGTAGGTATGTTAGCTACTATCGGAATGACTATGTCTGTGGATGCTTATGGACCCATTGCCGACAATGCCGGTGGTATTACTGAAATGTCTGGATTGGGAGACAATATTCGCAAAATCACCGATAAACTCGATGCTTTAGGCAATACTACTGCTGCCATTGGCAAGGGGTTCGCTGTGGGATCGGCAGCTCTTACCGCTCTGGCACTGTTCACTGCCTATGCCCACACGGTGGGACTTCAGGCTATTGACCTGACCAAAGCTCTGGTAGTTATTGGTCTGTTACTGGGTGCTGCCATGCCATTTTTGTTTGGAGCACTCACGATGCAGGCGGTCGGTCGAGCAGCTTTCAAAATGGTAGAAGAAGTACGACGTCAGTTCCGTGAAATCACTGGTCTGATGGAAGGCAAAGCGAAACCAGATTCTGCTCGCTGTGTGGATATCAGCACGGCCGGGGCACTTCGGGAAATGATTGCTCCCGGACTGCTGGCAGTCTCTACTCCATTGGCGGTAGGTATTATTTTAGGTGTTGAAGCACTCGGTGGGTTGCTGGCTGGTGCTACTGCTACTGGTGTCTTGATGGCCATCATGATGACTAACGGGGGAGCAGCCTGGGACAATGCTAAAAAGTGGATCGAAGAGGGAAATCTAGGCGGCAAAGGCTCCGAGGCACACAAAGCCGCTGTAATTGGCGATACCGTCGGCGATCCCTTTAAAGACACCTCAGGACCTTCAATGAACATCCTTATCAAGCTCATGTCGTACTTTATGAAAACGTCAATGATCCTGCTACTCGCAAAAAATTGAGACGGAGTTATGGTTTTTGTCCCCATCATGCACACATTGCTTTGAAACAGCAAGATGCTTTCGGGATAGGGATCATTTATGCCGACTTACTAAAAAACGCCTTAAGTTTGATCTCAAATAACCAATGGCAAAATCCTAAAACGGCTGCTCAACATTGTCCCGCCTGCAAAATAGCTATTAAATCAACAGAACGGTTTCTTGACCTAATGTTACGGCACTTCCCGGAAACCGACTTTCAGCAGGCTCTACAAATTGCAGAACCTCTTTGCTGGAAGCACTTCAGCCAATTAGTGGCTTTGTCCCAAGACCCCTCGCTGCGTAGACAAATTATCGATTGGGAACTAAAGAAATTGCAGATTCTGCAAACTACTCTTGCAGAATTCTTACGCAAACAGGACTATCGATTCAGGCAGGAAGGTTTCAGCCAAGCCGAAAAAAATGCTTGGCTGCGAGCAATGGAATTTTTTGTGGGAAAGTTGAAGCAACCCTGAAGCATACGAAAAGCTAATCCATATGTCAAGCAGCAACATTTATCTTGGATTAGACATTGGCTCAGTAAGCGCAAAGCTGATAGCTCTACTCCCCAGAACCGCAGATCCTTCCTTAAGTGAAGCACTTCGTAATAGCAATCTTTTTGTTTACACAGAAAATCTTAGCTATTATTCACTGTTTGCCTCTAAAGCAGTGAAGATTCTTGGCGATCCGATAGGAAGCGCACAAAGATTACTTGAATGTTTTATCGAAACCATTGAACCTTCAGATAAAATACATCTGCAAGTAACTGGATCACAAGGCAAACAGATTGCCGAACTTCTCAATGTGCCCTTCATTAACGAATTTAAAGCTATCAGTCGTGGTGTGGCAGAGCTTGTTCCTGATGCACGAACAGTCCTTGAAATTGGCGGAAATGCATCACGATTTATTAAAATTGCATTTGATCCTACCACCAAAGAATTGTCCATTCTTGACTACGAACGAAATGGTGAGTGTGCGGCAGGAACAGGATCTTTCATTGATCAACAGGCCGCTCGATTGCGATTCAATGTGGAAGACATTGGCCGTTTGGTAAAAGAAACAGATGCAACCGCAAATATTGCCGGACGTTGTTCGGTGTTTGCTAAATCGGATATGGTTCATGCACAACAGCGCGGTTATTCCCCTGGAGCAATTTTCAAAGGTTTGTGTGAAGCAGTCGTCAGAAATTACAAAGGTACTGTACTACGCCAGAAAGAGCTTCTACCCAAAGTAGTATTCGTTGGCGGTGTAGCCGCAAATCTCGGTGTAATTGAAGCTATGAACCGTATTCTTGATCTTACCTCCGATGAGCTGATAGTTCCTTCATTGCATTGCCATGTTGGCGCTTTGGGATGTGCAATTTTAGCAGAAAGCTCCAGGCTAAAGGCTGAACTCGTCAAGAACATGAAATATCGTTATCACCAGAAGATTACTCCTCTTTCACGCTCGCATAAGTTAGAGATTTCCCTGGTTCGGTTCCCCAAAGAAAAAAGCTTAAACTCTAAACTAATTCAAAATGACCGCCCGATTAAGGCTTACCTGGGGCTCGATATTGGCTCGGTCAGCACCAATTTGGTCCTGCTCGACCAACAAGGTCGGGTGATAGACGAGATCTACACAACTACAGAAGGTCGCCCGGTGGAAGTCGTACAAAGAGAGTTGAATAAGTGGAACCACAAGTGGGCAGATCAGATCGAAATAATCGGAGTGGGAACAACTGGCTCAGGCAGAGAATTAATCGGCGAACTGGTAGGAGCAGATGCCATTCATGACGAAATTACTGCCCATAAGACAGGTGCAAGTTTTGTTGCCGAAACTTTATTTAACGAACAGGTAGAAACTATTTTCGAGATTGGGGGACAGGACTCCAAGTTCATCGCAATCGAAAATGGGGTGGTTGTTGACTTTGCAATGAATGAAGCTTGCGCTGCTGGCACAGGATCTTTCCTGGAAGAACAAGCTACTAAATTAGGAATATCAATAAAAGAAGACTTCGCCCGGTTAGCGTTAAGTTCGACAAATCCTGTGCAAATGGGTGAACGTTGCACCGTCTTCATGGAAAAAGATGTTTCCTCTTATTTGCAACAGGGAATTCCGAAGGAAGATATTTCAGCAGGGCTTGCCCTTGCGGTTGTGCAAAACTACTTGAATCGGGTAGTTGCTGGCCGCAAAATCGGCAATGTTATTTATTTCCAGGGTGGTACTGCTTACAACAAGGCTGTTGCTGCTGCTTTTGCTACCAGGCTACAAAAAACGATAGTTGTGCCTCCACATAACGGAGTAATAGGAGCAATCGGCGCCGCCTTACTTGCTAAACAGAAAATGGATGAATTGCAGCAGCCAAGCCGGTTTCGTGGATTCGATCTCTCAAATGTAAATTTTAGCATCCGCACCATTACCTGCAAAGGATGCTCCAACCAATGTGATGTTCAAGAATGTGTAATAAATGGTGAAAAAACTTATTGGGGCGACAAGTGTTCGGAGCGATTCCGAAAGAAACGGAAAATCAACCGGCAAGCTGTCATTCCCGACCTTTTCGCCCTGTACCAACAGTTGCTTTTGCAAGAGATCCCCAGTTCTAATGGACTCGACATACAAGTAGGTATCCCAAGGGCGATGTACTTTTACGATCGGTTTCCCTTCTGGCAGGCATATTTTGTTGGTATCGGAGCCAAAGTTGTGCTTTCCGATTCAACACACCGCCAAATCGTGGCTCAGGGACGAGAACTGTGCATTGCCGAACCATGTTTTCCCATCATCGTCGCTCATGGCCATGTTCTGAATCTGTTTGATAAACAAGTTGATTACGTCTTTGTTCCCAATCTCATTAATGCAGAACCAAACCTGCCGGGAAGGGAATCTTGGTATTGTCCCTGGGGACAAACGCTGCCCCATGTTTTAAAAAGCGCACTAAAAGACCCCAGATTGGTCGATAGGATCCTGGCTCCCGTAGTCAGGTTTCGTGATGGTAAAAAGTCAGTTAAAAAAAGCTTAGCTCCGATGGCAGCAAAATTAGGTGTGTCTGAAAAAATTAGCAATCAAGCCACTGATATGGCTTTTGCCGTACTGGCAAAATTCAAAGAGAACTTAAAACAAATTGGCCGCCAGGCCCTACAAACTCTGGCTGAAAATCAGCAAGCTGCCATAGTAATCATTGGCCGACCCTACAATATCTATGATACCGGAATGAATCTTAACGTGCCGAAAAAGCTAAGAGAAAATTATGGAATTAATGTTATTCCAATGGACTTTTTGACATTCGAGGATATTGACATTAACGATATTCATGAAAACATGTTTTGGAGCTATGGACAACGGATTTTGCAGGCGGCCAAATTGATCGGACAAAATGATAAGCTTCATTTAATCCACATTACCAATTTTAAATGCGGGCCCGACTCTTACCTAAAGCACTTTATTCGTGAGGCTTGTGGAACACCTTATTTAACGCTTCAGTTCGACGACCACAGTAACGACGCAGGCATTATGACAAGATGTGAAGCGTTCCTGGAAAGCAAAGGTTTATTAAGAGAACAGCCTGTGAAAAAAGAACGCCTAACTATCAGATTGAATACATAGCCACCAAAAGAGTTTAGATGGAAACCTCACACACCAAATCGTTAATCGGAAGGAAGCTTTACATACCGCAAATGTCCTATGAGGGTGCTCGTTGCATGGCGGCAGCCTTTCAATCGATTGGGGTGGATGCACAACCTTCACCAGCTGGTGATGCACAAACTTATGAACTGGCGCGCAAATATCTTTCGGGCGATGAATGTCTGCCCCAAGTGATTACGCTGGGAAATTTCCTAAAGGTAACCCAGGAACCAGATTACGACCCCGCAAAAACTGCATTTATGATGCCTACTTCTAACGGTCCCTGCCGATTTGGGCACTACTTACCGTTGATTAGAAAAATCTTTGCTCAGCGAGGTGAAGATGAAGTATTACTGCTCTCTCCCTCAAGTTCTAATGCATACGAAGACATTAGTGAGAGTGCTGCAAGTTTGGTGCGAACCGGCTGGCGCGCCGTGGTCGCGGCCGATATTTTACGCAAAATGCTGCTGAAAACCAGACCATACGAACGAGAGCCTGGGACAACTGATCGAGTATTTGCAGAAGCTCTCGATCGAGTTTGTGCAGCCATCGCTACACCCAACATTTCCCATCGCCAACGCCTAAAGAAAATTATCCAGGCACTTATTCAATCACGGGATGCCTTTCGGAATATTCCCCTTGATACCAGTAAGAAAAAACTGCTCATCGGCGTGGTTGGAGAAATTTTCTGTCGACTTAACGATTTTAGTAACGATCACCTTATTCGGTTGATTGAACAAAAGGGTGGCGAAGTATGGATGTCAGATGTTGCTGAATGGGTGTGGTACACCCATGATGAAGAACGGATGCAGCTTATTCGTCAGGGGCAGCGTTTTTCTTTGCGCATGCTTGGTTGCAAGCTCCGATATGCGGTAATGCGCGCTGATGAACACAAGTTGACTGCACCTTTTGAACAAGATTTTGCAGGGTATGAAGAACCCCATCACATAACCCAAATTCTGGAACTAAGTAGACCTTATTTACCCAGGGAAGGTGCTCATGGAGAAATGGTGATTAGCGTAGGAAAAGCAATTTGGTATTATAAAAAGGGAGCCGCCGGGGTAATAGACATCAGTCCATTTAGCTGCATGAATGGCATTGTGTGCGAAGCCATTTACCCCACCATAAGTAGTGATCTTGGTGGTTTCCCCATGCGTGTATTCTATTTTGATGGAATACAAGCAAATCTGGAAAGTGATTTAGAAATTTTTATGGAATTGGCAGATAATTATCACCGCTGCAGAAAGCATCACCCACCAAAAAACCGCCAATTGTTAATTGACGGTCTCAACAAAAACCAGCAACAGACACCTAAATTATCATTCTCGAGACAACGGAAATCTCGGTCTCCAGTTTAACGCTTTTCAGCAATACGTGCTGCTTTGCCTTTTAGTTTACGTAAGTAGAAAAGTTTGGCCCGACGTACCCTCCCTTCTCGCAGCTTTTCGATCTTCTCAATATTGGGAGAATGTAAAGGGAAAATACGCTCGACACCAATTCCTTCCGAAATTTTACGAACAGTAAATGTGCTATTGATGCCGCTACCTCGCTTCTGAATAACTACCCCCTGGAATACCTGAATACGTTCTTTACCACCTTCTCGAACTTTAACATGTACCGCCACAGTATCACCTGGGCCAAAATTTGGGATATCTGTCCGCAATTGTTCTGCTCCGATAGCTTCTAACTTGCCCATTTCTATCTACCTCCGTCAGACTTGATCTGCTTATTGTTGCTCAAATAAGATTCTAATAGATCCCGACGTCGCTGTCGGGTACGTTCCAGTGCTTTAGCTTTACGCCACTCGGCAATCTTCTGGTGGTTGCCGGAAAGAAGGACTTCTGGGACTCGCCAACCACGAAATTCCTCTGGACGCGTGTAATAAGGATAGTCTAATAATCCAGACTGAAATGAATCGGTAAGCGCCGATTCAAGATCACTCAGCACTCCAGGAATTAACCGCACTACTGCATCTATTACTACTAACGCTGGGAGTTCACCTCCGGTCAAAACGTAGTCGCCAATGGATATCTCGTCTGTCACCAAATGCTCAATGACCCGCTCGTCAACTCCCTTGTAATGACCACAGATGAAAATTAAATGCTCCCATTGACTCAATTCATTAGCTAACTTTTGATTAAAGAGCTTTCCCTGAGGGGTTAAATAGATGATCTTACGTCTCTTAGAAGGATATTTTTCAATAATCGCTTCAACGCAACGGAATATTGGTTCTGGTTTTAGAACCATCCCCGCACCGCCACCGTATGGATAGTCATCTACTTGACGATGTTTGTCGTTAGTATAGTCCCGTAAATCATGTACCCGAATGTGAACCAAGTTTTTCTGTTGAGCCCTTTTTAGCATACTTTCTTCCAACGGCGAGGCAACCAACTTAGGAAAAGCGGTAACGATGTCGATCTGCATCACCGTTCTTGTTCCTCCAACAAGCCTGGAATTGGCTCAACTATGATTTGTTTTTTGTGAATATCGATTCTTTTTACCACCTGCTTTACTGCTGGAATTAGGACTTCCTTTTTAGTAGTAGTTTCTACCACCAGTACATCATTAGATGGCAAGGTGTACACATCCGCCACTGTGCCTATCTGCTGCCCCTCAGTGTTGAAAACGTTCAGGCCAATAATCTCAAAGATATAATAAGCTCCCTTGGGAAGTTTTACACACTCCCGCCGCGGAATTTGTACTTCAAAACCTCTAAACCTTTCAGCCTGATTCTGGCTATCAATACCCTTTAACTTCAGTAAAACCCATTTAGAGACCACCCTCACCTTTTCAACCACATAGGGCTGATAGCCTGAATCAGCTGATGTAAGGAAAATTCTAGTCAACCGATAAAAACGTCGGGGATTATCGGTATGGGAAAAAACCTTAAGTTCTCCCCGTACACCATGAGGTTTGACAACCACACCAATAGTAATCAGCTCATCGTTCTCATCGTAAGTTTGGGTTGTCATTTACATTACTACTTATTCCAAAATTTCTAATACGGCACGTTTACCTGTTTTAGCCGAAGCAGCTGCCAACAGTGTACGGATCGATTTGGCTGTTTGACCCCGTTTGCCGATAACTTTGCCTAAATCCCCATCGCCAACACGAAGTTCATACACCACGGTCCTCTCACCATCAACCTCAGTAACCTGAACCTCTTCCGGCTTGTCCACCAGATGCTTTGCAATGAATTCAACGAATTCTTTCATCTTTCTCCCTCCTTTTCGATTTCGCAATGATTCTCGTCTTTAAGCATCGGGTCCTTCAGCAAAACATTAATTTTACACTGTCACTGTGGAACAATTGCTGATTTCGGTACCTCTTCCGCCTTAACTCTCTCGGACCTTTTGTTGATTATTACTCTCAACCTCCTCGCTATTAGTTCCCTCGGTTACTGTTTTAGTAGACTTTTGTTCAGCTCCTTCAGCCTTCTGCTCTTTCTGTTTTCCAGCAGAAGCTTTGACTTCCTCTGACTTAGTTTTCTTCTCCGCTTTCGCCTGATTTTCAGTCCCAGCCGTCTCGCTCCCAGTTCCCTCTTCTACTACTCCTGCAGACGCTTGTTCAACTTTCTCAGTTTTCTCCTGTTCTTCTTCAACAGGAGCTTCCACTTTCTTTGCTTTGGCTCTTTTTTCCGCTTCTATACGCTCCAATTTACGCTGTCGTTCTAACTTAATTACCTCCCACTTCTTCATTTCCTCAGCAATACGAGCTTCGTCATATCCCTTCTTGTAGAGGTCCCACTTAAAAAGAACTCCTTCGCGAGATAAAATGCTCCGCACCGTATTAGTAGGAATAGCACCCACTTTCAACCAATGTAGGATTCGATCTTCACGAAGTTTGACCTCAAACTGCTCTTTCAACGGATCATAAGTGCCTAAATTTTCAATATACATTCCATCTCGAGGTGCACGGGAATCTACTGCCACAATTCGATAGAACGGTCGCTTCTTCCTTCCCAATCGGGTCAATCGTATTTTAACTGCCAACTTTTACTACCTCCTCTTTCTTGGTTAAAAAGACCTCTGCAACATACAAAAGCTGGTGGCCACAGGCCTCAGCCTGCGAGTTATAATTCCTATATTTGCAATGTTTTTGGTTAAATCGAATATTAAAACAGAAACCCTCCTCCTTTAAAACCTCTCATCCCTCCTTTGCTCAGCTTTCTTATCATTTTTTGCATTTGATTAAATTGATTTAGCAAGCGATTAACATCCTGCACCGTAGTACCACTGCCACGGGCGATACGCAGTTTACGACTACCATTTAACAAATGCGGCCTACGACGCTCTTCAACCGTCATGGAATTAATGATAGCTTCTACTTTTACCAATGCTTGCTCATCGATTTTAATATTTCTTAGAGGAGAAGCATTCATCCCGGGAATTAGTCCCATGATTTGATCCAAGGGGCCCATTTTCTTTATTTGTTGTAATTGGTCAAAGAAATCCTCCAGAGTGAATTCGCTTTTCCGAAGCTTTTTCTCCAGCCGTTCAGCCTTCTCCCGATCTACGGCCAACTCCGCTTTTTCGACCAAAGAAATTACATCGCCCATACCAAGTATTCGGGAGGCCATCCGATCGGGATAGAATGGTTCCAAAGCATCAAATTTTTCCCCTACCCCCACAAATTTGATTGGCTTATTAGTTATTGCTTTAATAGATAATGCTGCACCACCTCGCGCATCACCATCTAATTTAGTGAGCACAATCCCATCGAAATTCAAATGCTCCTGAAATTCTTTAGCAGCCCTCACCGCATCCTGTCCGGTCATGCCATCAGCGACAAAAAGAATCTCATGAGGAGTGGTTTTTTCCTTAATTCGGATCAATTCTTCCATCATCGGCTTATCAATATGCAAACGTCCGGCGGTATCAAAGATAACGGTATCAAAACCATGTTTACGAGCATACTGAATGGAATTACTACACAGTGTTACCGGTTCCTGATTTTGTTCAAAGAACACCGTCAGACCCAGCTGTCTACCGATAGTTTGCAATTGTGTTACCGCTGCCGGGCGATAAATATCGGCTGCCACCAACAAGGGTGAACGCCCCTGCCCCTTCAGATACTTACCCAACTTTCCCACAAAGGTAGTTTTACCGCACCCATGCAGCCCCACAGCCATTATGATAGTGGGCGGAATATTAGAAAATTGGAGTGTTGCCCGCGATTGTCCCAGCAGTGCAACCAATTCATCATAAATAATCTTGACCACCTGCTGTCCAGGGGTTATGCTGCGCAGAACTTCTCGCCCTATTGCTTTGGCTTGAACAGCGGCGATGAAGTCTTTGGCTACTTTGTAATT
>MZGM01000033.1 GCA_002085035.1 Candidatus Zhuqueibacterota bacterium 4484_219 | reverse complement strand
TGTCCTAATGGGATCGATATTGTCCTGTTTGATGGAGAAGATTCAGGCCGCGCAGATCACCCTGAAGAATTTTCCCAAGGTGCCAAGTATTTTGCCAAAAATAAAACATTTTCCTACAACCCTAAATTTGGCATTTTATTGGATATGATAGGTGATTCTGATCTACAAATTTATATCGAACAATATTCACAGCACTACGCTCCTCACATTGTGAAGCAAGTATGGGGAATTGCCGAAGGTCTGGGCGTCCCAGAATTCATTCCTGAACCAGGTCATGCAGTAATAGATGACCACCTTCCCCTTTTAGAGGTAGGAATTCCTTGCATCGACATAATCGATTTTGACTATCCCTATTGGCACACACTGGAGGATACGCCGGACAAATGTAGCCCGGAAAGTCTGGAAAAAGTAGGACAGGTAGTGGTAGAGGTAATCTATCGTCGGTAAAGTTGTCATTTAAAGGTAGCATGAAAGTGGTTAAACGGCCCGAAGATTTCAGGAAAACTAACGAGGCAAAATTATCGCATCGTTGGCATCAAGTTAAACTGCGGTTGTCTTCTTCGACTAAAGAATTGATGACTGCCTTTCTTTTCCGCTGGGGATGTATTGGGGTGGAAGAAACAGATGACGGTTTAGTAGCCTATTTTCCCGAAGAGGTGGCCATCACAACTATTAAGAGACAAATTGAGCAGATAGTTGGTGCTTTATCAGTGCGAACCAACCAAACAAACTGGCAACCTGGTTCCAGAGATTGGCTTTCGATTGACACAATCGCAGAACAAAATTGGCAGTTGGCTTGGAAAATGTATTTCAAGCCAATTTTTATTTCCCAACATATTGTCATTGTTCCCGAAGGGGAAAAATTTGTTCCAACCCCCAATCAGATTGTTATTGTGATTAGACCAGGCCAGGCATTTGGTACCGGCACCCACCCTACTACCCAGTTAGTATTGCGAGCGTTAGAAAAGTGGCTTTCACCTGATATGCGAGTTCTTGATGTGGGCACCGGTAGCGGGATTTTGGCCATCGCGGCAGCTAAGTTGGGGGCAAGGTCTGTTGTTGCCAATGACATTGATCCCATGGCTCTGGAAAATGCCCACCAAAATGTTCAGTTAAATCAGCCATTACCACCAATAAATTTCTTGCCACCCTCCGTTAAACCTGCTGGCAAATTCGATCTGATTTTGGCTAATCTCACTTCCCAGGTTCTGTTAGAATTGCTTCCTGATTTCAATCTCTGGCTTGATCACAATGGAAAAGTAATCGCCTCGGGAATTCTACAAGAAGCGAAGGAAAAGTTCGTAGCTAATCTACATATTCATGATTGGAAACTACTTGAACAAATTTCTCAGGATGAATGGACATGTCTGGTGATTTGTCCAAAAAGTTAAAACAACATGCAGGGCAACGTTTTGCCGCAATTGATATCGGGACGAATACGATCCTACTTCTAATTGCAGAAGTTAGCCCTGAGGGTTACCTTTACGATATTTACCAAGAGCAGGCAATTCCTCGATTGGGGCGAGGAATAAATGACACCGGTAAAATCTCCCCACAGGCGGCAGCTCAAGCAATAAGAATTCTTGAGAGTTACAAACAGAAATGCGCAGAATGTGGAGTGAATAGGATCTTTATAGTCGGTACGGCAGCTCTGCGTACCGCTAAAAACGCTCAACAATTGCTTGAACAAATTACATCTCGCCTGGGATTGGAGATTGAAATAATACCCGGTGAACAAGAAGCTCGATTCGCCTTTTGGGGAGCTCTTTCTAATAAAAAGAATCTGCCTGGCCAAATTTTAGTAGTTGATATTGGCGGCGGCAGTACTGAATTGATTTGGGGAAAGGCGGAAGAATTCGAAAATGCTATTAGTCTTAAATTTGGATCTGTTTGGTTGACTGAAAGATTTATCCGTAGCGATCCCGTCACAGATGATGAGGTGTCGGAATTAGAAGCTTACGTAGCTACTCAATTGCGTTGTTACAGGTCTCAATTGCCTCATCAAGTAGATGTAATTGTCGGTACTGCTGGCACTGTGACCACTTTGGCTGCCATGGCTCAGAAGCTAATTACTTATGACCCTCATCGTATCGATGGATTTGAACTTACTTCCACAGAATTACTCAACCAGATTTCTGAAATAAAAAAACGAACATTAATAGAGAGGCTTCGATTGCCAGCTCTGGAACCGAATCGAGCAGACGTGATTTTGGCAGGTGCGCTTATCTTGCACCAAATCCTAAAAACATGGAACAAGAAAAGCCTCTTGGTAAGCGATCGAGGGTTACGTTTTGGAGTAATTATTCACAAACTACTTACTACCTAACCTCAAGGAGGAAAGGAACAACAAATGAGCTGGAAGATCAAACTGAACAATGGGCGTATTGACGCTTTCTACGACGACCAGTTGGTGCTTGAAGGTGTAGAATTACGTGGCTATGATCAGGAAGACGAAATAAAATTCCTTCTGGCACCCTATGGGAAACCATACCCGGTAGCTGCCCCTGCTGGTGAACAGATTGTCTACATTTTGAAACTCGTACCTCAAAACACTGGTCCTACTGACATCATCATGGAAATCTTTTGTGGACCTCTACGCTTGGCCTTACGCCTTTATCCCCGAAAGCCTCTTGGTTTCAAGCTTTCCGGCATGGTACACTGGGGATGGGAACCCTATCTTTGCCGTATTGAACCAGGACAATTCAAAGATGTGGTACAAGCCGCCCTCGGCCCTGCTAATAGTCTCCTCTGCGACTGTTTGTTTGACAAATGGACAGATCGAGTGCTTCGCTTCAATGCAGATGATATTTTTCAGATTAAGGCAAATCCCTCCACCGGAGATTTTTGGGTAGAGTCCCAGTTGTTCACTCAATTCGGATCCATTCCAGAAATTCTGGCAGTTGAAGTAATCAATCACTTTGTCACCGAACACCGAAGTATGCCTCATTATGTACCCTACGATCGGACGCACCATCCACTGCCTCCTTCCGGATGGGAGTCGTGGTATTGCTATGGTCGGCAAACATCAGAAGAAATCCTGATTCGTATCACTGATTGGCTTGCGAAACATCTAAAACCCTTCGGATGTGAAGTGGTACAGTGGGATGATGGCTATCAGGATGAGAACTGGTTGGAGTGGCGGAGGGATCTTTTCCCCCACGGTGGTAAGTGGATCGCAGATTACATCCATTCCAAAGGATTTAAGCCTGGGATTTGGGTCCTGCCTCAGTCTCTGGGAAAGATAGATTCAAAACTTCTTGAAACCAAGCCCGACTGGCTATTGCGCAAACCTGATGGTGAGGTATTCCGTGGATTTGCAAACTACCCATACGTTGATCCGACTCATCCAGAAGTCAAAAAAGAATGGTTCCAGAAGATATTTCACACGATGGCTCGAGAATGGGGGATTGACTTTTTCAAGATTGATGGAGAAGGCGAGATGCAACAATGGTATGCCCTCTGTCGAGATCAGCTCTACGACCCTTCCCTCACACCTGACGAGGCTTACCGAGGCTGGCTGAAAATTATCCGCGAAGCCATTGGGCAGGAACGAACGCTGCTCATCTGTGCCACAAGAAAGGGTAGAGTTACTTCGTCGTATTTTTCCAGCTCAGGATATTCGTCCCATGGATTTGTGGTCGCACCCCCCGCATGGCCCCTATCCACAAATCTGGGATTTGAAAGTAGCTACAAATTGGGGACAGTGGGACGTGGTGGGACTGTTCCGATGGTTCGAGGAAAATGCGGCAGAAGTGAAAATTACAACCGAGCTGCTGGGATTGCCCACCGGGCGCTACGTGCTGTACGACGTCTGGGAAAAATCGTACCTGGGAGAACTTGGCAATGGACGAACATTCCAAATAGATCCCGGAGCTTGTCGTGTGCTGTGCATCCGGGCGCTGACCCACGTACCCTTGCTATTGGGCACTAACCGGCATATTACTCAGGGATACCCTGACCTGTTGAATCTAAAATGGGATTCTACTCACAAGGTGATGACTGGCCAAAGCACAGTGGTCGAAAACGATCCTTACCAGATCCGAATTCTGGTCGAGTCTAATGGTAAAAAGTATCTTCCTGATAAAATTGAAACCGATTGCTGCAACGTTACCTATCACCTCGAAGACGGAGTCTTACTTGTCACATTGACAAGTAAAATCTCCCAGAGAGTTAACTGGCAAATACAGTTCAAAAAATAGACTTGGATCTCCTAATGAGAAAATCTCTGCTAACCCATGTGTAAAGTAAGTTGTGTGAATACACAAAATTTCGACGATAGTAACCATTCAACAAATGGCGAAACGAGCTTCGGAACTGCTAACAACCATTGCATCTAAATTAGATCGGACATGAACAAATCTACAACGACGCTGACTTATGCACAACAGCGTATGGGAATGCGACTGGCGTACTTCGGACAGGGTACAGGCGTCATTCTTCCCCAGCTGCTAACTCAGTCTGCTTTTGGTGTGTTGTTCATCAAACAGCTTGGTGGGTCGAACTTTCAGGCTATGCTGCTTGGCTCGTTGTTGTTATTGCCTCGCGTTTTACAGATTCCCACCTCTTTGTTAGTACCTCCATCATTAGGGAAACGATTCATGCTTCGTTGCTGGATCATAAATGGATTTGCCATGGCCAGCATGCTTGCTGTTACATTTCTCCCTCTTGAAGGAAAAACTAAAATCACTCTGATTCTTGCTCTTACCTCAATTGGTGGCATTGCCAGCGTAACTGGTTCGACGTTTTGGTTCCCCCTCTTGCACGATGTGGTGCCAAGCAACCAAAGGGGCAGATTTTTTGGCAAAATGCGCGCCATCTGGCAAAGCACTACATTCATATCTATTGTCCTGGCCGGAACTTTTTTAGGAAATAATCCATCACTCTGGCAATTCCAAGTTGTCATTGCGGTTGGGCTGATTTTTTATTTTGCCAGAAATATTTTCATCGCCCAGTTGCCCGAAGGCCGGAGCCATGCTGCCAACAACGATTATTCTAATTGGAAACAGTACATAAAGCAAATCCTGTTACGACATGAAGTGTTAATTTTTTGTGGTTATTATTCTTTGTTTGCATTCTGGACAGGATTTCTTAGCACCCCGTTGGTACTGTATATGAAATACATGGGTTTTACAATACGGAACAATATGATTGTGTTCGGATTTAGCACTTTAGGAAAAGTCATGTCTCTGGTTCTAGCAGGCCAGCTAACAGATCGAATTGGCACCAAGCGGGTTTTCTTGATGGCTCATATTGTACTTTGCGCAGTGTGCTTTTTTGTGGTCAAAATTGGTTGGTTGCCAACAAATCAGGCTATGCAGTTGATGTTTATAGCTATGATTATCTCCGGAGCAATGGGAGCAATGGCGGGGGTGGCTTGCACTACCCAACTATTTCATCTTGCCCCCGACCGGGGGCGTGCTTTTTTCATGTCAATGGCAACTATTCTTATAGGTGCCGGACCTGCGGTGTCACCAATGCTTGCCGGTTACATTAGCCAGTCTGTCCCGTCTAATTGGAAGATATCGCTTGCAGGTATGCAACTCAATATCTTCCAGCTAATGCTTAGTATTGCCGGCATAACCTTGCTACTGCTTATTTCACTTCTTATTTTCGTAGAAGACATTCGACCCCAGTCTCCGAAGAGGCAGGTCGCAAATACCAGAAACAACACTTAAAAATGTTTATGAACAGAAGACGATGACCCCCAAAAAGTCTTCTTGTTGGTCTGTTTCTACTTAAGAAATTCGTGCATTGCTTTTGCAGCTGTACGTCCAGCCCCCATAGCCAGGATGACGGTGGCGCTACCAGTCACAATATCTCCACCAGCAAAGACTCCTTTTTTGGAAGTAGCTCCAGTTTGAGGGTCAACTTGAATGTACCCTCGTTTATTCAATTTTAGTCCCGGGGTGGTGGAAAGCAATAGAGGATTTGGTCCTTGTCCAATTGCCATTATTACAGTATCAACTTTTAGAGTGTGTTCTGAACCTTTTATTGGAATAGGACGTCGACGACCAGACTCGTCCGGTTCCCCGAGCTCCATTCGGATTAGTTCAATCTCTTTTACCCATCCCTTTTCGTCACCAATAATGCGGATTGGATTTTCCAGTAAGTGGAAAATTATTCCTTCCTCTTGAGCATGATGGATTTCTTCGTCCCGAGCAGGCATTTCTGCTCGAGAACGGCGGTAGATGAGGTAGGCATTTTCAGCACCTAAACGTTTAGCAATGCGCACCGCATCCATAGCTGTGTTTCCTCCTCCGATTACTGCCACATTACGACTTGGTTTAATCGGGGTATCCCATTGGGGAAAAAGATAGGCGCGCATAAGATTGTTTCGAGTAAGAAACTCATTAGCAGAGTACACTCCGTTTAAGTTTTCGCCAGGGATGTTCATGAAGTATGGCAATCCAGCACCAGTACCAATAAATATCGCCTGGTAACGATCCAATAACTCGTCCACCATTTCCGTGATTCCAATGACGTAGTCGGTTTGAATTTCCACGCCTAATTTAGCAAGCACTTCGGTTTCTTTTTTCAGAATATCTTTTGGAAGACGGAATTCGGGGATGCCATACACCAGTACACCACCGGTGGCGTGAAGGGCTTCGAATAATGTTACTGAATGCCCCATTTTTGCCAGATCGCCAGCTACCGTCAGGCCAGATGGGCCAGAACCTATAACTGCCACGCGCTTGCCCGTGGAACGTAATCGTTGAGGTACTTCTGTTTTGCCTACCTGCATGGCGTAATCAGCCACAAATCGCTCTAAACGTCCTATTGCAATAGGTTCATTCTTAACTCCCATCACACACATTTTCTGGCATTGGTCTTCCTGGGGACAAACTCTACCACAAATAGCGGGTAGTACATTCTTTTCCATCACTTTCCGATAAGCAGCAATAAAATCTCCTTGAGCAATAAGATTAATAAAAGCAGGAATATCGATCGCTACCGGACACCCCGCAATACAGGGCGCCTTTTTGCATTGCAAACACCGATTGGCTTCTGCAATCGCCATTTCTGGGCTGTAGCCAAGGGGAACCTCATTGAAATTGTGAATTCTCTCCTTGGGATCTTGTTCGGGCATTGGAACTGCATAGGGAATAATCTTCTTCGCCATAATGACCTCGTTATGATTGTTTTAAGATTTTTTAGTACATTTTCCATGCTGTTGCTTCCAGAGTTCCCAGGAAAGTTTCTCTTGGTCTTTGTAAATTGTTAGTCGTTTCATTAGCAGGTCGAAATTTACCTGATGGGCATCAAAATCTGGCCCGTCCACACAGGCAAATTTTGTCTCGCCTCCTACTTCAACCCGGCAAGCTCCACACATCCCCGTGCCGTCCACCATAATAGGATTCAGACTCACGATAGTAGGGATGCCGTACGGTCGGGTAGCTTCGGCTACTGCTCGCATCATTGGCACCGGACCAATGCAAAATACCCTGTCGACCTTCTTATTGGTGTCATTTAGTATTTCTTTTAGAGGGTCTGTGACCAAACCATGATAACCGTAGCTGCCATCGTCAGTAGTTACCCATAGCTTATGACTGGCACGGCGCATCTGCTCCTCCAAAATCACCAAATCTTTACTTCGAGCCCCGATAATGGCAGTTACTTCATTCCCTGCTTCTCTCAATGCCATAGCCACAGGATAAATCTCTGCTACCCCTACCCCGCCACCCATGCAGATCACGTGGCCGAACTTTTCAATCTCTGTTGGCTTACCTAATGGTCCTACTATGTCAAGAACAGCATCCCCAGCTTTTAGAGTTCCTAATTGAAAGGTTGATTTTCCTACCTCTTGAAAAATGATGGTAATTGTTCCAGCCTTGGGATCGGCATCGGCAATAGTAAGGGGAAACCGTTCCCCTGACTCGTTTATTCGTAGTATCACAAATTGGCCTGGTTTGCGTTTACGAGCAACTGCAGGGGCTTCGAATACCAATTGTTTCACTTGTGGCCCTAATATTGCATGCTTTAAAATCTTGAACATCTCAATCTCCATAATTTGATTTGAAATAATCGCAGCTGTTTAAACGATGTCTTCGTCTACATATTTGGAATTAATTCCGATTCGGAGAAAAAGAAGGCGATTTCGGTAATTGCCGTCTCTGGCGAATCGGAACCGTGAACGATGTTGTTCTGTTTGTTTTCGGCAAACTTCTGTCGGATCGTTCCTGGTTCTGCTTCAGCAGGATCAGTTGCTCCTATCAAACGCCGGAAATCCTCGATGGCGTTTTCTTTCTCCAATACCATGGGGATGCAGCTTCCTGAGGACATAAATTCTACCAGATCCCGATAAAATGGACGCTGGCTATGCACTTTGTAAAACTCACCTGCCATTTTGGCATCCATTTTCACCATTTTCATTCCTAAAATTTTAAACTCCGCCTCAAGAATGCAATCTAGTACCTTACCAACCAATTTTCGATTTACACAATCTGGTTTAAGGATTGCTAACGTGCGTTCCTTCAAAATCAATCTCCTCCTTTCTTAAGACATTGTGGTTTTAGAAGGTTAAAATTTTCAAGGTTTAGTAGAGAAACCATGTTGCATGCTTTTCTATTGTTAAATAGCCTGCGCAGTAAATTGCCATAAGATAACAGCAAAGTACGCAACGTTTTTATGAATAGATAATTAGCCCTTTGCGATCTTTGCGACTTCTTGGCGAACTTTGCGGTAAAAAATGCCTTTTGATACAGCTCCAGACAGGAGGGGCTGTATCAAAAGTTAATGATTTAAGCTAATACGTAATTTTTAAACTTATGATGTCAAATCCAAGGTCTTATTTTACACAAGTGCGAAAGCCAAAAGAAATCTTTAGCAGAGTTTTCCAAATCTGGGTTCAAATATTTTGGGCCAGAATTTGCTTTACCGTTTGTCCAATTTCCGCAGGATTTTGTACAACAGTGATACCAGCCGATTGCAGTGCCGCCATTTTTTCTGCAGCTGTTCCATGACCTCCGGAGATGATGGCTCCGGCGTGTCCCATGCGGCGTCCGGGTGGAGCAGTGCGCCCAGCGATAAAACTTACCACCGGCTTAGTAACGTGATCTTTAACATAAGCTGCAGCTTCTTCTTCGGCAGTACCACCAATTTCGCCAATAAGTACCACGGCTGTCGTTTCTGCATCTTTTTCGAATAGCTCCAAAGCGTCCACGAAGTTGGTACCGATGATTGGATCTCCGCCGATTCCGATGCAGGTAGATTGCCCAATACCCAGTTGAGTTAATTGGTACACTGCTTCGTAGGTGAGGGTGCCACTGCGGGAGATTACTCCCACATTTCCCTCCCGATGAATGAATCCGGGCATAATGCCTACTTCATTAGCTCCCTCCTTGTCCACCGCCTCAGCAACTGTGTTGAAAACTGGTATTTTACCGTCGAACTTCTGACCACCCTTGCCAGGTGTTACTCCAGCCACCACCTTTGTGCCATATTCTATCATCTGTTTGGTGTGGAAGGAACCTTCCCCACCGGTAATCCCTTGGACTAACAATCGTGTGTTTTGATCAATTAGGATGCTCAAGGTATCCTCCTAAAATTAGCATAAATGATTTCGATAACTTTATTACGTAGTAAAATTTAAAATTATTTTCCCCCTGAGAATCATAAATATTGGAAAATAAGAATATTAATCTCAAATTGCGATTCGTGATCGTGCTTGTCTATCCCAGCGGAAGGACGAAAATTTTGAATTTTGATTTGTCATTATTGCCCGCCTGCCAGACCGGCCAGGGCAGGCATTTTGATATTTAATATTTTTATTTGCAGTTTACTGCGCTAGGCGTTGTTGGCCTATCCCCTCGCTACTTCACCGTTGCCACCACTTTTTCAGCCGCTTCTTTGAGGTCTTTGGCAACCGCGAACGAAAGCCCGGATTTGTTCAAAATCTCAGCAGCTTCTTCAGCGTTGGTGCCTTGTAGCCGTACTACCACAGGCACGTTGATATTGACTTTTTTTGCTGCCTCTACTACCCCAGCAGCCACCCGGTCACAACGGACAATACCACCGAAGATATTAATGAGCACCGCTTTGACGTTTTTGTCAGACAGCAAGATGCGAAAGCCATTGGCTACGGTCTCGGCACTGGCTCCACCGCCGACATCCAAGAAGTTGGCAGGTTCGCCACCGGCCAATTTGATAATGTCCATGGTAGACATTGCCAGTCCAGCGCCGTTAACCATGCAGCCCACGTTGCCCTCCAGACGGATGTAATTGAGGTTGTACTTGCTGGCTTCCACTTCCAGTGGGTCTTCCTGGATTAATTTCAGCCAGAGAGGCATCTGTGGATACGTAAGCTTTGTACAAACCCGAAAGGAATTTTGCTCCGCTTTTAAATTGGTCGCCTTTCAAACCCAGCCCATAGATCATTCTGCGTGCTTGAAAAGGTAACAACCCAACGCAGGGATCAATGCGTTCTTTAAGAATTTTCTCTGGCGATTCGGCAGCAACCTTTTCTATCTCTACTCCGCCTTCGGTGCTAACCATAAACACTAACTGCGAACATGAACGATCCAGTACAATTCCGGCGTACAATTCTTCCTCGATCTCCATTGTCTCTTCAACCAGAACTTTTCGTACTGTCCGCCCTTCCGGGCCTGTTTGGTAGGTAACTAAACATTTGCCGATAAGCTCGGCAGCTGCTTTTTCGGCTTCTTCCGGCGATTTGGCTATTTTGATCCCACCTGCCTTTCCTCTACCACCGGCGTGGATCTGGGCCTTTACTACAACCGAACATGCTAATTCAGCGGCAATCTCTTTGGCTTCAGTAGGAGTAGAAGCCACCCTCCCTTTAGGAACGGCCACACCATACTGTTTCAGAATCTCTTTGGCTTGATACTCGTGAATTTTCACTGGTGAAACTCCTATTTTTGAGATTCAGGAACTAATGAAAAATAAAAGTTGCTGCAATTCAATAGTTACCTTAAAATTTAAATTAGCGGCACAATACGAGTGCCGGTTCGTCCTTCAATCGCTTCCACATGTTTTTCAACCGAGGTAATAACCACGATTTCACCCCCACGTTCGAGAAAATCAATGGCAGCCTGGATCTTTGGTCCCATGCTTCCCGGTGGGAAATGACCCTCTGCCAGGTAACGTTTGGCATCGCTCAGTGTCATTGTGTCCAAATCGATTTGATTTGGTTTACCGTAGTTCAGAGCTACTTTTTCCACTGCGGTCAGAATAAATAATTCTTTAGCACCGATTTCTACGGCCAATATTGCTGAAGCTAAATCCTTGTCAACTACGCCATCAACGCCCTCGAGGGTGCCATCTTTTTCAACGTAAACAGGGATCCCACCGCCACCAGTGGAAATTACTATTACTTCCTGGTCGAATAGTTGACGAATAATATTTCTTTCTACTAAGGTAATGGGCTTGGGAGATGGAACAACACGGCGGTAACCACGGCCAGGGTCTTCCTTGATGATCCAGCCGCGTTCTTTTTGGAGCTTTTCCACCTGGTCACGCTGGTAGAATGGTCCCACGAATTTGGTAGGGTTGAGAATGGAAGGGTCGTCCCGATCAACGATTACCTGGGTAAGGATTGTCACAACATCCCGATGAATCCCCTCACGGATCAGTTTGTTCTGCAAAGATTGCCCAATCATGTAGCCCATTCCGCCCTCGACGTCAGCAACAATTACTCCCAGTGGCAGCGGTGGCACCAAATGTCGAGCAGCTTCCACCCGAATAAGGTAATTTCCTACCTGGGGACCGTTACCATGTGTAATGGCCAACTTGTAACCCTGCTTGATCATTTCTACCGTACCAAGCAGGCTGCGGCGGGTATTAGCGAACTGTTGATAAATATTACCTTCTTCGAATTCACGAGTGATCGCATTACCACCCAGAGCTACAACTGCTTTCTTTTCTTGGGACATGATTAATCAAGTGCAAACTTTAGAGATGAATCCTTCGATCAGGCTGCTGAGAGTTGGATCACCAATTTCTTGAAGTTCATATTTTACTCGAGTTGCAGGCTTATTCAACTTTACTACTCGGCGAAGGTCTATCGGCGTAGCAACAATAACCGAATCACACTCTGTTCTATTGATGGTTTCTTCCAAATCGCGAATTTGTTTTTCACCGTACCCGATAGCTGGTAGTAAGGTACCGATATTAGGATATTTTCGGAATGTTTCGAGAATAGAACCCACTAAATATGGACGTGGGTCTACAAGTTCAGCAGCGCCGAATTTCCGTGCTGCCACTACCCCGGCACCGTAAGCCATCTCGCCATGGGTAAGAGTTGGGCCGTCTTCAACCACTAATACCCGTTTGTTCTTGATAAGTTCTGGATTTTCTGCAGAGATCGGCGAAGCTGCATCCACCACTGCCGCAGCAGGATTTGCCGCCAGAACTGCAGCGCGCACAGCCTCGATATTTTCGCGGCTAGCGGTGTCTTCTTTATTGATTACCACAATGTCGGCCATTCGGAGATTGGTTTCGCCGGGGAAGTAGCGGGTTTCATGGCCTGGTCTATGAGGATCGACTACAGTGATGAGAAGGTTTGGTTTGAAGAACGGCATGTCGTTGTTTCCCCCATCCCAAAGGATAATATCTGCCTCTTGTTCGGCTTGAGCCAAAATCTCACTGTACTCGACTCCAGCGTAAACAGTATTACCCTCCACAATGTGAGGTTCATATTCCTCTCGTTCCTCGATAGTACAATCATGACGATCTAAATCGGCAAGGGTCGCAAATCGTTGAACCCGTTGTGCCTTCAGATAACCGTACGGCATTGGATGCCGCACGACTACAACCTTCTTGCCATATTCGCGTAGAATCTTACTGACCCGTCGGGTTGTTTGACTCTTGCCGCAGCCGGTTCGCACGGCACACACTGCCACCACAGGTTTTTTGCTCTGGAGCATGGTATGCCTTGTCCCCATAACCATAAAGTCGGCACCGGTTGCCATTGCTTCCGCTGCTTTGTGCATCACATATTCATGAGATACATCGCTGTAAGCGAATACTACGGTGTCAATTTCATGTTCAGAAATCAATTTGGAGAGGTCTTCTTCAGGATAGATTGGAATACCATCAGGATAGTTATTGCCAGCCAATTCCGAGGGGTACCTGCGACTTTCGATATTGGGAATTTGGGTTGCAGTGAATGCTACCACTTGATAGGCAGGATTGTCACGAAAAAAAACATTGAAATTATGAAAATCACGACCAGCCGCACCCATAATTACGACTTTTTGTCGTTGCATAGTAGGTTCTCCGTTCTAAATCAGTTAAACAAAGGGCTTCGGTGTTTTTATGAATTTGGATCAAAATTGGGCAGAAAAGCTCCCATTGCTTTGAGTCGTGCCTGAAGTTTTCTGATGTTGATAGTCCGGGAATCAGCTTGTGTTTCGACAATCATAGCCGCCGCCACACCGGCCGCTTGCCCGGTGATGTAGCAACCCGGCATTACCCGGATCGATGCCTGCATGTTTCTATCCGTACTCACACATCTACCGGCCACAAACACGTTCCTCAACCCTTTGGGCGTCAGAATTCGGTACGGAATCCCATAGCTTTCCCCTTTGCCCAGTCGAAGAGTGGTGAACTCCCTGCGGAACTTCTCATAGCTTTCCCTGTCCGGTCTCGCAACGTGAATATCGATTGGATACGAATATCGGCCGATCTCATCTTCGAACACGGCCAAGTTCTTGAAATCATCGATATTCAAAATGTAATCGCCAATAATCCGTCTCGTCTCACGAACACCTAACAGAGAAGCTGTGGCAACAAGTTCCATCTTCTCAAAGCCTTTCAGATATTCTTTGTAGTATCGCTCGTACTCTTTCAAAGACTTCCTTCCCCAGAGATAAGCTTGGGTTAGCGACTCCTCATCCGTCCCGTCCAGATTGAACGTGTGGCCGATGTTTCCTCCGCCAATCGTATTGCCAACTTGCCACATTCCGGGCAAATGGCGATCTTCGAGAGAAAATATGCCATCGCTGATAGCCTCCTCAATTCTGCTGTTGCCCGCCCCCAAACCGGAGTCTCGTACCTTATCCCAGTCGATTCCGGCCCACAGGCTGCACAGCGTACCCGGCATCATGTTACCGTCAGTGTCACCCTTTTCGTAGGGCGCGCCGGCAAAGGCAGCAAGGTCACCGTCTCCCGTAGCATCGATAAAGACTTTTGCTCGGATTGCAAAAAGCCCGGACTTGCCCGCACAGATCGCCTCGTGAACGCACCCATCCTCAAGGGTTACATCAACAAGCTGGGTGTGGAACGTGAAGGCAACTCCGGCATCTACCAGCAACTCATCATACACTCGTTTCAGGACTTCCGCTCGGATTCCCATCCCGTCCGCCGGAACTGTTCCATCAGCTTCCCGCAATGAGTCGAGAATCTCCCTGCCTACGCCACCAGCCAGGAAATTAATGCCGTCGGTGAATTGCATGAAAGCGGGGACCATACCAGCTGTTCCCATGCCACCAAGGCAACTGTGCGCCTCGATCAGACGGACCGAGCGATTCTGCCGAGCTGCGGCCACTGCAGCGGCAACCCCGGCCGGACCACCACCTGCGACAAGAATGTCTGCTTCATATCGGACACGCAGGCCGCGTTGATATGATAATACAGAGCCCTTACCTGACATCAGGTTCCTATCCCTTAACAAATACTCGATCCCTTCAATGAGGCGTTTTTTTATTCATTATTCCCCCAAAATACTATGAAAATGTAAGAAACTAAAATCTAAAATTCAAGACATTTTATTGTTCCAGAGCATCAAAATATTCCTCTATCTCTTTTAGTAGTGTAGTTGCATCATTGAGCTGTCCGGTTTTGGAACGCAGGCTGGTGCTCCTTGGTAAACCTTTAAGATAAAATGGTAAATGTCTTCTGAATACTCGTATTCCTTGGGATTCACCGTAGAAATCCAGTGTCAGAGCAAGATGTGTTAAGATTACCTTTTTTCGTTCTTCCCAGGTTGGTGGGGGAAGATGATGTCCAGTACACAATAGGTGAGAGATTTGGGAAAAGATCCAAGGGTTTCCTCGTGCCCCACGTGCTACCATGACTGCATCGCAGCCAGTCTCGTCCAACATACGCTTAGCGTCGTTAGCATTCCAGATGCCTCCATTACCGATTACCGGGATACGTATTGCCTTTTTTATTTTGGCAATTGCTGCCCATCTAATATTATTGGGATAGGGTATTTTTTGCCCGGGTGTTTCCTTCGATTGGTCAGACCGTAACTGGGTGGTTCCCGATGCCACAGCGTGAACCGTCACTGCCCGTATTCCACTATTTTCCAAACGCTGAGCTATCTCTATCATCATTTCGTCTACCTGGCCGGTCAGGGTCTTCCGGTTTGGGATTTTCCATCTGGAACGAATTTTTCCCGTTACCGGAATAGACACCGCATCCACAACCGCTTCGGCTATTGCTTGCAGGCGGTCTGGATTGCTAAGCAAGGCAGCACCAGCACCAGTTTTTACTACTTTCTTCGCTGGACAGCCGAAGTTCAGGTCGATGAAATCTGGTTGGTAAGCGGCGACTATCCGTGCTGCTTTTGCCATCGTCGCAGGCTCACTACCGAAAAGCTGTACTCCAAATGGTCGCTCTTCCCGGCAAAAATGCAAGTATTGTCGCACCCTTTGCTCCTCTCGTATTAGCCCATCAGCACTAACAAATTCACTAAAAAGTACTGATGCGCCCAGGCGTTTGCAAATCAGGCGGAAAGGATGATCACTAATTCCAGCCATAGGAGCCAGAAAAGCTGAATGAGCCGGAACAATATCTGGAAAATAATCCATGTTAATTCTACGTGAAAAAAATAGACATTAGATGAAATTTTTGTTGTACAACAATAAATTACAAACTTTGGAGAAAGAACTCAAGCATTTTTATGCCTCCATGGCCATTTTTTATGTAATCATGAACAACATGGATGGGAGTAACAAAACTACAAAGGCGTTGTTGTCTTTTGCACGCACGATTGCCCAACGGATTTCGGAAATTTTAGCTTTAGTTAAGGTGCCGGGACTATAGCCACTAACTATCGACTGCTTCAAGGAAAAATGTCGCTTCTTTTGTTTTAACTTATTGTTCACGATGTAAGCCATCTGGAAAGAGCGGAAAAATTGTTGGAGCAAATTCAAAATTTCCCTTGACAAATTGCATAAAAATATTAAATTTGTACGTATGGAATAAGAAGGGGGTCTAATTAGAGTCACTAATTCATCTCACCAGAATGGGAGGGAGATATCATGAATGCCAAAAAGTTCTTGCTGGCGGGGGTGGGGGTATTTGTGTACATGATGATAACCGATTTCATAATCCACGGTCTCATCCTCAAAGGATGTTATTCAGCTCCGGAATTTCAGTATTTGTGGCGACCAGCAGGGGAGATGATCAACTGGCTAATGTGGGTTTCACGATTGATTTTCTCTTTCGTCTTCGTTTTCATCTTCACCAAAGGATACGAACAGAAAGGTTTGGCTGAAGGCTTACGCTTTGGCCTCTACATCGCTTTGTTATTGACTTTGACGCGCATACTGATGAACTACGCCACCCAACCGATTTCATTTTCTTTGGCCATTTATTGGTTTGTTCTGGAAACAATCCAGCTTGTTATTGCTGGCTTAGTAGCAGCTGCTATTTATCGACCAGCAATGGCAGAAGGGTAAAAACTCTAAAGGGATTTCAGTAGCAATCGAAATGCAAGGATGTGTACCAAAGGGCGAATTAACATCCCAATCTTTGAGACTTCTTTGAAATTGGATCCTACCAGACATAAGGATAGTGTCCATCTATTCCGGGATTTTTTCAAACTACCTCAGGGGCGTCCCGAACTTAAGTTTTTACGAGAAATTATTGCACATTTTTCTCGGCTTCCGTACGAAAACATCAGTAAGATAATAAAACTCAATCGATATTTCGGCAGTAACCACAAACTTCGTTTGCCAGAAGAGGTAATGGACGATCATAGTAATTTCCGATTGGGTGGCACTTGTTTCTCGCTTACTTTCTTCTTGCAAACCATACTTACCCATAACGGGTTTTACTGCTATCCGGTAATGGCAGACATGCGTGCAGGGCGCAATATTCACTGCGCCTTAATTGTACAGTTGAAGGGAGTGAAATATTTAGTAGACCCTGGCTACTTACTTAGTCAGCCTATGGAAATCAATCCAAGGATCCCTCGTTTGTATCGTACCGAATTTACCGGTGTAGAGCTGCGCTATGACAGCAAAATAGGCTGTTACAATTTATTTACCTTTAATCGCCATGAAGTTAAATGGCGCTATCGGTTCTATGACCGACCAACGAAAGCTGAGGAATTCCTTCAACATTGGCAAGCTTCTTTCAGTAAGAATACCATGCACGGCATCTGCCTGACAAAGGTTACTCCTCAAGGTCTAATCTATGTCCACAAGACTTTCATGCGGGAGACTACTTTTGAGGGCAAGCGTAATTTCAATATTAAGAAAAACTACCATGCTACCATTCATGAGGTTTTTGGCATTGAACCTCAATTGATCGAACAAGCAGAGGTTGCTCTGGTTGAGAATCTGCAACGTGAACGTAAATATAACACCGAAGACAAACCAGCATGAAACCTTCTGCACCACAGCCAGTTAAATTAATTGTTGGTATTCTTTACAGCGATGAAGTATTGCTTGAACGTGCCCAGGAGATATTACAAGAAAAATATGGCAAAATTGACTTCCAGAGTCAGAAGTTCGAGTTTACGGTTACAGATTACTACTGCAGCGAAATGGGGTCACCTATTTATCGACTTTTTATTTCTTTCCAGCAACTCATCCATCCCAAAGAAATTGCCCGAATTAAAACGGAGACTAATGCTATCGAAGAACAGTTAGCAGTAGGAGGAAAGCGCAAAGTCAACGTTGATCCGGGTTACATGGATTTTGACAAGGTAGTACTGGCCTCGGCTAAGTACAATGGCCAGAAAATTTACTTAGACTTTGGCATCTGGGCCGATTTAACCCTTTACTATCAAAAGGGAAATTTCTATCCGTACCCGTGGAGCTTTCCAGATTTCAAAAGTGGTATTTACAATCGCTGTTTTTTGCGCATTCGTGAACTTTACAAAACACAAAGCAAAAACATTCGCTTTAGTAAGAAGGGGAAATAAAGTACAGACAAAAACTGAAAAGAAACGTTGAACTAAATATTGGAAGTTAAGAAAATAATAATCTTTCATTAGTAATCTACATTGTTTCTGCTGTTCTGCTGTTTTTATAAACCTACCATTCTGATTTAACACAGCATTCAGTTTTGTGTCGATCAAGTGATGCCTCATGTAATAATTGATACACCTTTGACATTGGCCGAAGTTGCAAAACACCATCGGCCTGTGGTAGAAAGGTTTAATGACAAACTGGTACGGATTGGGGATGCATATCCTCATCTGGAAGGAAAAGGTGTTCTGTTTGAGACTCTAGTAAGGGAGAAAAGTGTACACCAAAAGTCCTATCTTCTGGTTAGGAACAAAGTTTCTGCCAAAAATCAACTTATTGTGAAATTGGCACCATGCACGTTTTCTGTTCAGTCGCCATTATGGCGATTGGCTATCGCTTTGCTGGCAGATGAAATTTTGCAAATGCACCCAAAGGGGAAAATTCTTAAAAGTAACATAACTGACTTTCTGATCTTGGCAGAACAAATTCATAAAGGGAAAACCTTTGCGGAAATTGTCCCCTCGCTTCGACGGGCGTATGAACAAGTTGAGAAGACAATCAACTGGCGGCACGCTGCATTGTCACAGGTCCTTACTTTACAAGATGTATTGCTTCCGTGCAACTGGAGCCGTATTTTTGGTAATAACAATCCGGTGATAATCGAAATTGGGCCGGGCAAGGGACAGTTTCTTTTTCGGATGGCATCGGAGTATCCAGATATCAACTTCTTGGGTATTGAATGGGCAGGACGATATTTTAAAATTTTGTGCGAGAGACTTCCTAAACGAAATTTACCCAATATTCGGCTAATTAAAGCAGACGCAAGGGAGCTTTTTACCAACTGGATCCCAACGAAAAGTGTCCAGGAAGTGCACGTCTACTTCCCTGACCCCTGGCCAAAAAAACGACAACAAAAGCATCGTCTACTTAATGAGGATTTTATTCGACAGCTGGGAATAGTATTACAGGCAAAGGGAAAATTCTGTTTTGCTACTGATGTACAGTCCTATTTTGAAGAAATAAAACAACTGTTGACACGGTGTGATAGGATGCAGTTAGTGTTTGAGAAAGTTTACCACCCTGATGACCCATTGG
>MZGM01000152.1 GCA_002085035.1 Candidatus Zhuqueibacterota bacterium 4484_219 | reverse complement strand
GATGGCGCCTTAACGCGCGAAATGCTGGATGCACTGCTGAAGATGAGCAATGGGAAGTTCCTTTCGGGCACAGTTGCGCTCATCAAAGCGATTTGGAATAAGCCAAAATCGTCCTAATAAAGTGCTTTTATGGGTGCTGCTTCCGGGGCATGGTAACAGGCGGGAGGACCAAAGTATTTTTGGCATAGTTGAACTGCTTTAACCCTTGTTAAGGCAGATATTTTGAGTCTTCTCTATCATTGATAAGAATTAATTTCAAATGTAAAGTTGCTTTGTGGTTAATAGTCGTATCTTTCTGGATGAGAATCCATAAGATAGGACGTGGGGCTTTTATAGCTGTAGTGGGTCATAATTCCTGTTATTAGACGGATATTCTTTCTCCAAAATCTTCATTAACGCGATTGCATTTCTTGGTGCATTGCCTTCAAAATCATTGTTGAAGAAGATGAATACTTGCTTTGCCCCGCTTTTCTTAAGTCGGATTGCTATCTGGGCAATTTCCGCTAACTCGTCGTGGCTGTAATCATATGCATACCATCGCTTGCGACCGTGTAAGCGCAGATAGCCTGTCTTTCCGGTGAGAATATCCGTTAATCGGTTCTTGGGGGAATCGACGTTGCAATACGTTGCCCCTAATTCGTGTAAGAGTTGTTGTACTTCGGGAGTGTTCCAGCGCTTATGACGAAATTCGACGGCAATCCGGGTGGAATTGTCGAAGGCGAGAATAACTGTTCTTAATCGTTCTAAATCATAGGGTAAGCTTGGCGGCAGTTGAAGCAAAATTAATCCAAGCTTATTTTCTAGGATAGACGCAGAGCGCATGAAGATATGGATATCTTGTTTGACATCGATTAATAACTTGCGATGAGTAATCCATTTAGGGGCTTTAAGCACATAAGTGAAGCCATCAGGGGCGCGTTCTTTCCATTTTTGGTAGGTTTGATCTTTGAATCGTCTGTAAAAAGTGGCATTCACCTCAACAGCAGAAAATTTGGTTGCGTAAAAGGCAAACCATTTGCTCTTGGATAGATCTTCAGGGTAGAACGAACCTTTCCAGTGGTCATATGTCCAGCCGGATGTTCCAACGCAGAATGGGAAAACTTTTCCATTCATGGCAATAACACACGGTTATACCAATAATTTGGGTCGGTATTGCAGCGCTTCTGCCAGATGGTTGGTTTCGATGCGCTCTTTAAAGACTCCTTGATTTATGTTCTGTTAATAAACAAGCTACTTGATGGTCTTTGCCCACATTTTTTAATTTTGGTTCGATTCTCGCGCAACTTGGAATAGCCACTGGGCAACGTGGATGGAAACGGCATCCAGTAGGTAAGTCAATTGGGTTGGGGGATTCACCTTGCAACACGGTACGATTTTTTCGGCGTTTAGGATTTGGTGAAGGGATCACTGACATAAGTACTCTGGTGTATGGATGTTGCGGATTGTTTAGCACTTCCTGTACTGGCCCTTTTTCAACGATAACACCTAAGTACATCACAGCAACCTGGTCAGCAAGATAAGCCGCACTAGCAAGGTCATGGGTAATGTAAAGCATGGCAATTTTGTATTCGTCACGTAAATTTAGTAGCAAGTTAAGAATTTCTGCCCGGATGGAAACATCTAGCATAGAAGCAGGCTCATCAGCCACCAAAAAAAGTGGATTCATTATTACTGCGCTTGCAATGACAACCCGCTGTCGCTGTCCGCCGGATAGCTCTTGAGGATAACGCTGTAAATAACTTGTTGGTGGTTTTAGTCCGACATCGTCAAGGACAGCAATAACTCTTTTTCGTCTTTCACTTTGGTTTTCTGTTAAGTGGTGCACTTTAAGGGGTTCTACGACTGTCTGGTAAACAGTCTGTCGTGGGTTGAGCGATTCATAAGGATCCTGGAAAATCATCTGGGCTTTACGACGCAGTTCTTTTCGATGAGAACTATGTACCATTTCAATTACATTGCTTCCTTGGAGCATGATTTTCCCTTCAGTAGGTTCGACTAAGCCTAAAGTGCATAATCCCGTGGTTGTTTTTCCTGAACCGGATTCACCTACCAATGCCAGAATTTCCCCTTGATTCAAAGAGAATGAAATTCCGTCTACGGCATGGACAAACTTACGTGGTTCTCGTCGTAATGTTCCTAACCATCCTCTGGGTACTGGATAGAGCTTGCGGAGATTTTTTACATCCAATACAATTTCACTCATGCATTATTTTCCCTTTTGGTTTAGCTAAATAACAACTGACGAAATGTCCCTTGGTGATTTCATAAATGTCAGGCGTTTCCTTTGCGCAGCGTTCTGTTTTAACGATACAGCGGGGCTCGAAACGACAACCAGGAGGTAGGTTATTTAATGGAGGTGGATGCCCGGGGATGGAAGCCAATTCTGGAAGCCAATTCTGCTTTGGGGTTCTCAATATCGGGAAAAGCTTGCAACAACCTTTGTGTGTAGGGATGGGCTGTATGGTGAAATATTTGGTTTAAATCTCCATACTCTACCATGCGCCCCCCGTACATCACCAATACTTTATCGCAATATTCAGCTATTAACCCCAGGTCGTGAGTAACGATGATGATACCAAAGTTAAACTCTGATTTTAGATCACTCAATAAATCCATGATTTGAGCTTGAACCATGACATCCAAGGCTGTGGTGGGCTCATCGGCAATTAATACTTTTGGCTGACAAGCTAAAGCCATAGCGATCATAGCACGCTGGCGCATTCCTCCTGAAAATTGGTGGGGATAGCGATCTTTATAGGATTTTGCTACTCCGACATAATCCAGGAGTTTCTCGATTTCTTTTTCAGTTTGACCTTTGGGGATAGAATTGTGCAGCCGGATAGCTTCGCGTATTTGTGAGCCCACAGTGCGCACCGGGTTGAGAGCATTCATAGCACCTTGGAAGACCATGGAAATATCTTTCCACCTTGTCTCTCTTAACTCTGCAAGGGACATACGCAGCAGATCGCGACCATCTAAAATAACAGATCCACTAATGATGCGACCTGCTTCCGGCAGCAGGCGCATCAATGCCATCATAGCAGTAGTTTTTCCACATCCTGATTCTCCCACCAAGCCGAGCGTTTTACCTTGTTCGAGATCAAAATTTAACCCCTCTACCGCACGATAAATACCTGTATCGGTATGATATTCAACCGTCAAGTTGCGAACAGACAAAAGCATCATTTTTCTTTATCCCCTTGAGATGATTGATCCTCTAGATGCCCTTCAAACGCAATTATTTTGCGTTCATCAAACAGGTGATGGGTGTGCAAGCGGGGATTGATGATCTCCTGTATAGAATTGCTCACCAGGTACAATCCCAACGTCACCCACAAGAGCATAAATCCTGGTGGAATCAGGTACCACCAAGCTTTGTTCGAGATTGCTCCTCGAAGGAAGGCTCTGTTCAACATGCTTCCCCAACTCACAAGAATTGGGTCTCCCAAGCCGAGGAAACTAAGACTAGCCTCTGAGAGAATTGCAGAAGATATGTCTAACGTAGCAGATGCGAAAATAACAGGCAGCACCTGGGGTAGGATATGCACCATAACGATACCGAAATTGCTTATTCCGATTGCTTTGGCGCGCATTACATACTGGTGCTCTTTAACAGATAAAACTTGGGCACGAACAACTCGGGCTGTGTATGGCCAGGTGAGCAAACCGATTACCAGGATGATATAGCCAATACCCCTACCTGCCACGGCAATAATCACCAACAACAATGGCAGGGTGGGTATTACAAGTACACCATCGGTAATGCGCATCAATCCAATATCCAAGCGACCTCCAGCATAACCGGCAATCAAACCAATTGTACAACCTAGCAACACCGTAATCGTAGATGCGGCGAATCCTACCAGCAAAGAAATACGAGAACCATAAATTACCAGGCTGAGAACATCACGACCTACCTCATCCTGTCCAAGTGGATGTTCCAGACTGGGTGGTGCGAGCACGTCTTCAGATGTAGCCGAGATAGGTGCATAAGGATCATAAGGCGCAATCCAAGGCGCAAAGATGGCTATCAAAATGACCGAGAGTAACATGACCATACCAATAACCCCCTGCTTCTTGTGCAAGAACATTCTCCAGAACGAATTTTTTGACGAATTCATCTCAGCCATTTAGGATACCTCAGACCTTAACCCGGGGATCCAGAAATGTGTAGGTCAAATCTGCTAGAAAGTTAGCTGCAATCATACTGACTGCCAATAAGAGGAATACACCCTGAAGCACCGGGTAATCGCGCTGGGCAATTGCATCAAACATCAACCGCCCAACCCCGGGCCAGGAGAAAATAGTCTCGATTTGAATCATTCCACCCAGGGCAGCTCCTAATTCCATAGCGATGATTGTGACCAGAGGTAAAGATGCATTCTTAAAGCCGTGTTTCCAAAGTGCTCCAAAGGAACTCAATCCCTTAGCTTTTGCTGTTAACATGTAGTCTTCCGACAGCACTTCTAATGTAGAGTTTCGCATCACCAAAACATAGGCTCCAAAAACCAATATTGCCCTCCAGCATCAATCTTGCTTCTGGCTTTCCAGGCAGCGATGACGCCAAGCAGGGTACCAAACAGAATCCCCATCAACTCTCCAGTCAGAATTAACAGTATTGTAGGATATAGACGTTCACCAATCAACTCCGCGACCTCTGATTTCTGGCGGAAGGACTGACCTAACTCAGCATGGGCGAGATTGTTGAGATAGTGAAAAAACTGGCTGTCCAGTAAAAGAGATAGTTGTCCTTCTTCACGCGCAGCCGACAGGTTGATCCAGATAGGTTTATTCAAACCGTATTGTTCCCGGATTTTCTCACGCGTTTCGGGTTTCATCCGCGGGCTGGCAATCATCGATACCGGATCGCCAGGAACAATCCGGAACAGGTAAAAGTTAAACGTGATCACCGCACCCAAGGTAATTAGACTAAATAGGGCTCTACGCAAAATTTTCTCGATATTATTCATTTGGGATCAATCTTTTTGATTTTTTCACTTAGTATATCTTTAAGTGTAGGTTGTCCAATTTCCTGCAGTTCATAACGCACCCTTTGAGAAGGCTTATTGATTTTAAGGACACGCGTTAAGTCAATTGGAGTACCAAGGATTACCAGGTCCGCATCAACTTTTTCGATGGTTGTTTCGAGTTCATGAATTTGAGAGTTACCATAACCCATTGCTGGTAGAATGTTGCCGGTTGTGGGGTATTTTTCATAAGTGGCTTTTATTGAACCGACTGCATAAGGTCTGGGGTCAATAATTTCAGCAGCGCCGAAACGACGTGCAGCAATCCAGCCTGCACCATAAGCCATCCCCCCGTGTGTTAAAGTAGGACCGTCTTCAATAACCAGAACCCGTTTGCCTTTGATTTGTGAAGGATCGTCTACGAATAACGGAGAAGCAGCCTCGATTATGGTTGCATTTGGATTGCGGGAGCGCAAATTTTGACGCACTTGGAGGACACTTTCTGGGTTTGCTGTATCAACTTTGTTGATCACAAAAACATCTGCAATATCTACATTAGTTTCTCCAGGATAATAAGCTATTTCATGCCCGGGTCGGTGGGGATCTGCAACAACGATTGTCAGGTCTGAAACATAGAATGAGAAGTCATTATTACCACCATCCCAAAGTATGATGTCAACTTCGCCTTCTGCCTGGCGGAGAATTTTCTCATAATCTACTCCAGCGTAAACGATCACACCATTATCGATATGTGGTTCATATTCTTCGCGTTCTTCGATTGTGCATTCATGTTTATCGAGATCGCTATAATCAGCAAAGCGCTGTACAGACTGTTTTGCAAGATCGCCATATGGCATGGGATGGCGGATTGCTGCTACTTTGTAACCCATATCCCGCAGGATGAGAGAAACACGACGGGTGGTCTGACTTTTGCCCGAACCTGTACGAACGGCGCAAACTGAAACAACAGGCTTTACAGACTTGAGCTGGGTATTTTTCAAGCCCATCAACCGGAAGTCTGCACCCGCAGCTAAAACGGTGGACGCTTTGTGCATTACATACAAATGTGGCACATCGCTGTAAGCAAACACAACCTGGTCGACATCATTTTCCTGGATTAATGGGATCAAATCACTTTCAGGATATATGGGGATTCCATTGGGGTAAAGCGATCCTGCCAATTCTGATGGATAGGTACGTCCTTCAATGTCTGGAATTTGGGTGGCAGTAAAAGCGACGACTTCATAAGAGTCATTGTCACGGAAATAGGTATTGAAATTGTGAAAATCACGCCCTGCGGCGCCCATGATGAGTACACGTTGTTTCTTCATTATTTTTATCCTTTATATAAAAATTTTTGTTCATTCAAATTTCCTGACGAAGGTACTTCACAGGTTACCTGCAAAAACAGATTGTTAACTACTACTGGTAATTATCCAATTTGACTTAATCATATTTAACCACCCTCCCCATACCAGTTCAACTTCTTTTCTCTCAAAGGAGCATAGGTGGCTCTACTATGCTTTAGACCCATGCGGATATAAGATTCGAGCATTTGAATAGCAGCAAAATTGGGATCAACTAGAGGAATGTTATAACCAGCACTTTTTAGTTTCTCTTTCAATTCTTCTGCTATGATTGTCATCTCGGTATTTCCTAGAATGATGCATTGGGCTTTATCTTCTTCAATTGCTTTTACACTTTCTTCAAATAGCCTTTCTAGGGCTTTCTCCTTTTGAGGGATAATCTCTTTTACCAACATATGAATAACCCTTATTGGTGTAAATTTGTCACGGCTTACCGATAGAATACGCAGCCTCATTTCAAATTGTGGAATTACTTCTTCATAATAGCTGATAATACACAGTTTGTCAGCCAAACCGAGAGCTGTTAAGATTGTGGCCTCAAAAGCTCCGATTACAGGTATATTTACTAGCTCACGCCCCGCCCGGACACCAATCTCATCAAAAGCAGAAACAAATACACCATCATATCCATTTTCTTCTGCTTCCTTAATTTTCTTTAATATGTCCGGAGTTGCCATGGCAACATCATATTCCGATTCAATAGAAAGGGAACCATAATCCAGTACTTGAATATCAAATTCAGTTCCCTCACTAAAATACTTGCTCATAAATTTTCTTTCTTCTTGCATATCCAATTCTTCAGTTGTTGGATATATGATCTTTATCTTCATACGAAATCTTCTTATATGGGCACCTATTTGTTACCATTAATTTAACATTTACGGAGCTGACATCAAGACTTCCTCGATGATTTCTAGTGCCCAATCCAGGTCTTTCTTAGTAATAATTAGCGGTGGGGCAAAACGAATAACGTTCGTATGAGCTGTTTTTGCTAAAACGCCTCGCCTTCGAAGGGCTTCACAAAAACGTCTCCCCCCGCCAGCTTCGGGTTTCAACTCCACACCAACTAACAAACCTTTGCCGCGCACTTCCTTGACGTGGGGTGATGGAATGGAACGCAGTTTTTCCTGGAAATACTCAC
>MZGM01000032.1 GCA_002085035.1 Candidatus Zhuqueibacterota bacterium 4484_219 | reverse complement strand
AATGCAGAACGACTTTATATTATTTTATAACCTATTTCTCTCATGTTTAAATGGGATGAGCGTGTTCGAAACTACATGGTTTCGGAAGTACTGTCGTAATAAAAAATGTTATATATAATCGTGCATAGTTAATAACATAAAGGTGTGTCTGAGTGTCTCACCTTTGCTCTAAACTCAACCTTTTCAGAGCTAAAGCCTTTGCCCAGCGAGTTACCCTGGTATTAGTAGTACCACCAGGTAAAACGTATCGCGCTCATACCAATCGGATTATTCGCGCTATCAAAAATATTAGTAAACTTTGACCACAATTGTGTAATTATGAATTCTTCGCCTCGCTCTTGTACTCCCAACACCCAAACCTGGTCAGTTTCAGCGGAAGTAGTCAAAAGCAAACCCTCACCTCTCAAGGTTTTTTCCTGGGTTTTGTACGATTTCTCCAACACTATTTACTCGATGAATGTCGTTACCATGTACTTTTCGCTCTGGGTAACGGTGAATCTGGCTCGGGAGGACCTTTGGGTCAGCTTGGGCAATTCCGTATCGATGTTTCTGGCTGCTATCTCTTTGCCTATCCTGGGAGCAATCTCTGACAGTGTCGGACGGCGCATGCCCTTTCTGCTCACTTTAACTTTAGTCTCAGTTTGCGGTACCATGATGATTGGTGTGATCGGGTATTGTGTCCACAATCCATACTATCAAATCCTGTTGGCAGTGCTTGCTTTCATCATCGCCAATTATGCCTACCAGGGTGGGTTGGTATTTTACAATGCTCTATTGCCAGAAGTAACTACACCTGACAACATTGGCCGTATCTCGGGATATGGAGTAGCAATGGGTTATCTGGGAGCAATTGTAGGTTTGCTTATGGTATTGCCATTTGCCCAGGGGGAAATTTCTTTTCTCAATTTGAGTTTTCGGCCTCTGCAAGGACAATGGCAATCAGTTGCTTATGTCGACTATCAGCCCCAAAATCAAAAGTCGCTGTGGAATTTCCTGGATACAAAAATCGACAAAAACGCAAATTATCGTTATCAGGTCATTGCCGTAGTGCCAAAAGATTCTTTGTCACATCGGGTTACAATTTTTAAAAGCACTTCCCGAGACACAGTAATTACCCTTGCTGACAGACAAAAACGGGCTGTCATGGTCTCATGGATGCTACCTTCAGATGCTACAGTTCGGGAAATCAAACAATTTCAAATTCTACGACAAAAAAGCGGTTGGGGCCGTGTGGGAATTTTTATTCCTACCGCTATTTTGTTTCTTCTATTTTCTATCCCTACGTTTCTATTTGTGAAGGAATCCCGCAGAGGTGTGTCGGGGCAGATACATGTAGATTTTCAGAAAGCATTTCGTGATGTAGTAGAAAGCCTGAGTAATACTAAAAAGTACCCTGGAGTTTTGCGTTTTCTAATCGCCAAGTTTTTCTACGAAGAGGGAATCCAAACTGCCATCATTTTCATGGCTGTGTACGCTGTAAAAGTAATGGGTTTCCCTAATAATGTCCTGATCCCCTTTTTCATCGTTACAACTACAGCAGCGATCTTTGGCTCTTTTTTCTTCGGCTTTGTCACCGATCGCTTGGGGCCAAAACATACCTTGTTAATCGTAATTGTGGGCTGGATAATTTGTCTGTGGAGCCTGATTGCTGCCAATGACAAACTACTTTTCTGGATTTTAGGCAGCCTGATAGGAGTGTTTTTAGGTTCAACATGGACTTCTGCGCGTCCACTTTTGGTTAGTTTAGTACCTGAAGAAAAATTAGCTGAGTTTTTCGGGCTATATGCTTTGTCTGGCAAAACTGCTGCTATCATTGGCCCCTGGGTTTGGGGACTGGTAGTTTTTGCGTTGCATCCCTACGGCGATCAGATAAAATATCGCGCTGCAGTTTTCGCTCTTTCATTAATGATGTTTATTGGTTTGGTTTTGCTATTTAAAGTGCCTGGTAAGAGATTCCAAAAATAGAATTTAAACTACTATTTACTACTCATTTTCTTCTTTAAACTTTTTTACTTTTTTTAGACTCGCAAGGATATTCTGTTTATACCCCTTACCAAGCACGAGGATTGTACCTTTCCACGGTTCATACCCCTCTGCGGTTACCTGAATGGTATATTCTCCCGGTTCAAGAGGAATCTTCAACTGCCTACTTCTACTATCGGTTGTACCTATGAATTTCCCATTAATGTAGACATTCGCATAACCATCAAAATCACTATCCTCAGCTTTCACAATAATTGTTAAAGGACATTCTCCCAATTTCAAAGAGGGAGTTGTGCCTGAGCACGACAACAGAATAAATATTGTCGCATAAACAAATACAGCCAATTTTTTTCTCATTTTTTTCTCTCTCTGTTTTATTTGGAACTACCCTCGTTAATTCATTTCCTGAAACAAATCATAAAGGTAGGATAGTTTGTTTTTCAAATCGTTATTGTAACTCCTGTCGTTTTCTTTTGGTCGCCAATGTGGTGATTCTTTGGCTAATGCCTCATCCAACATCCACTTGTGAACAAAGCAACGACCTATTAGCTTCTTTAGTACATCCTTTTGCTCAAGGGTAATCCAGCCAGTATTTATTTTGGCGATTTTGTCCTCAGTGATTTTCATCTTGCAGATTTCTGCCGAAGTCACTATAAGTTCCAACGTCTTATGGGGCAATTTTATTCTTTTAGACAAAGCCTTCTTGAAACTAATCGCATTGGGAAACATCTTTCCTTGCAGTTCTTCGATTGCCTTTGTGGACTCTCCAGCTTCTCGGATATGTTCAATGGCTGCGGGAGTAAGCATATATTTTACCGGTCGATAGGTTTGTTGTTGGAAAACATTCTGCATGAAAAAAAGTGAAATAAAACTTATAATGGCAGCAATCACAGGGGTAATAATCCAACTACTAGCGATTCCCCCCAACATTTGCCAATGGATACTCCTTCCACCTTTAAGTAATCCAACCCCTATAATAGCCCCCACAATAGCTTGGGAGCTAGAAACTGGCACCAGTGGAATAGGTGGTAGCCCCCAACTGATAAGCCAACTCTCTAAACGTTGCGAAGCAAAAAGAAACAGAACGATAGAGTGAGCCAATACCACAACAAAAGCGGCTATTGGGGAAAGATCCATGATCCCCCTTCCGATAGTCATCATCACCCGCTTGGAATAAGTAAGCACACCGAAAGCAATAGCCATTGCTCCAATCAAATACAGTAGTTGAACCGAGGTTAGTGTAAATAAACCATAAATAGAAATATCCGGAAAGGGGGAAACCGAAACAAACACTCCCATCACATTAGCGATATTGTTAGCACCCAGAGAATAAGAACCAAATGCGCCCACCAATATCAACCCATATCGCGTAAGTGTGTCCAGAGTAAACATATGTATCTTGAAACGCATGATAAAATATGCCACAAGTTTGTACAAAATCATTGCGATACCCGCAGCAAGGATGGGACAAACCACCCAGCTCATAACAATCTTGGTTAAAGAATCGTAGTTGGTTAGCGAACCGGAGAACAAGTTCCAACCGATAATGGCCCCTACTATCGCTTGAGAAGTGGACACAGGGTAGCGAGCCGATGTCATTAAATAAACGCTTATCGCTGCAGCCAAAGCAACAGTAAACGCACCAGCAATGGCGTTTACAGAACCAAGCTTACCCAAAGTACGGGAAGGACCGGCGCCACTGACAGCAGCTCCTAAGACAATAAAGATGCTGCACCATATGGCGGCTGTTCGGAACTTAAGCATTCTGGAACCAACAGCCGTACCGAATACATTGGATGCGTCATTGGCACCTAAAGACCAACCAAGAAATAACCCACTTGAGAGAAAGAAAATGGACATCAATAGCTCCTACCTACAGCGAACGTTTGATCACGTAGATGCTTAAGCGGTCGGCTACGTCTTCTGCAACATCAGCAATCTCATCCACGTGTCTGGTAAAATCACGTAGCTGCATCTTATGACTCAGTCCCAAGTCTTCTCGACTGAAAATAGCCTTCTGCAGCCGAGTCGATATTTTATCGGATTCGGTCTCCCAATAAGAAACCTTGTGCATATGATCAGCCACTGCTGTAATATCCTTAAAGAAAGCCCTGGCAGAAAGGACTATGGCTTCCACTGCTTGGACAACGCACTCTACCAATTCTCTAAAATCATCGTGGAATTCTCCACAAATTTCAGGACGCTCAATATCAAAGCGCCATAATGCACCTTTGAAACGATCCAATAAGGAATCCATATTTTCCAGAAGTTCCAGTACATCGCCTCTGGACTCAGGAATGAGTGTTTGACGATAAAGCATCTCTTCCAGGCCGCGGCGGAGAAAGTCACCCCGATGCTCCGTCTCAATAATATGTTGAATCTTTTCCTGAAAGCTCTCTATCCTATTCTTTAAAAAGTTATCCACCCCGCTTTTGAAAAGCAAACCAGCCTCACTAACTTGGTCTAAAAAATCATCGATTTGCTTTTCAATCCCTATCTTCTTTTTCAAAATATGAAATTCCATTGCACCATCCCTCTCTTAAAATTTTATATGTTTTTAATAATAATAAATACCTCCCTTATTTTCAAGAGAAAAATACTAAATAATTAATTCGGTTATGTTTCAAATTCTTCTCTTGACATAATGATCAACTTTGCTTAAATTGATAGACAAAATATCTTTGCAGAAATTAAGGAGAACAACATGGAAGCTGCTTTGGTTAAAACTTATCTTATCAATTTTGCCTACTTGCTTCTTCGAGCTTTAATCTATGCACTGGCTTGCTTTTTGGCCTGGCGTTTATTCGACAAAATGGAAAAGTTAGACGTTCGGGAAGAAATTGCCAAAAATAAGAATGTAGGATTAGCAATAATGATAGCTGCTATTTTTCTAGGATTGGCTTATGTTATTGGTCAAATATAGCAGGGTATTGATATTAACATTGTTAGTGGCATGCGAACAAAAAACCTCACCACCACCTGTCACTAAGGTTGAAGAGGCCGATACCACAGAATCGAAAAAGCAAACGACTTCGGATGAACTCACACAACCCGAGGCAATACTCTTAACAACAAATCGAATTTCGCCATACGATTATATCGTAAAAAAATATGCCCGGCGTTATGGTTTTGACTGGCGTTTGATCTCGGCGCAAATCTTTGCTGAAAGTGGCTTTCGTGAAAACCGAAAAAGCCGTGCTGGAGCCCTCGGTTTGATGCAAATCATGCCCAGTACTGCGAAATATCTGGGCACTTCCCCTGATGTGCTATTGCGACCAGAAGACAATATTGCGTTGGGATGTTTTTACGACTATAAGCTTTACAATTATTGGGATAGTTTAAAAGGCCGAGAGCGCTTAGCCTTCATGTTTGCCAGTTACAACGCCGGGCAAACCAGAGTACGCAGAGCGCAGCGAAAGGCTGCTATAAAACACACCTGGGTCGGAATAAAGTACTACCTCCCCGGAGAAACACGACACTATGTGTTCAAGATTTTCAAGAAATATGAGGAGTACAAGCAAAAAGTATTGTAAACCACTTCAAAGTAACAATCTTATTCGGGACGTGTCACAAAAGAAAACTGGTAAGGTTCTTTCAAGGGTGTTCCGTGCAAATCTAAAACGGTAGTATCGATAGTTACCGTGTATTTAGTATTGGGCAGTAACGAGGTGCCTTTGGGACGAAAATAGACCTTTGTCGGATCGTCGTCATCCCAGTAAAAATTTCCTTCCACCGAAGGTGAAATGGAAAAGGCTCCAGGCAATGTCGACCTGATCATATAGGTGTTAAAGTAAATGTAAATTTTGGGCCAGCGATCGACGTAAACTTCTCCATTTTGGGGAGAGGTTTTTCTAATCCTCACCGGTTCGGTCCTGAAAGAAAATTGGAAAGGTTCGTCAAGAGGATTTCCATCCAAATCTTTAGCGGTAGAGTCAATTCTAATAATGTAAGTAGTGTCCGCCATCAGTGGACCGCCAGTGTAGATTTTCAACTCATTTGCCTCAGGCCATAGGAAAACCTCTCCAAACTCAGTTTGGGGAGTAATGGAAATAGCATTCTCAACGGAAGTTGGGTCCATCCTCTTCGGAAAAGTTATGAATATGCTCATATAGTGTCTTAAGCTCACATCCTGCGCACCGTCTTCGGGATCAGTTTGAATCGAAGTGAGTGTGGTTCTAGATTCAACTGTACTGAAGCTAAATTGAAGAGGAAACTCCAAATGGTTGCCTAAGGTATCGTGTGCGGCAGTTGAAAGAATTACCTGATAAGTAGTATCAACCCAGCAATAGCGTTGGTTTAAAATGTACATCATGCTCCTGATGTGAGAATAGGTTGTAAGTTCAGCAGATTGATATTCTCCCCCACCCAGTGAACTACTTGAATATCCTCCAGACCAACGGGAGTAGGGCTCGTAGATTCTTTGGCTCCAGTAAAATGTTCCTTCAGTAGAGGGAATAGTGGAAAATGCTTCTTCCACACTCTGACGATCCATCGGTTCGGTAAAATTGATGATTATCCTAATTGATGAGTACCGTCCATACCACCCGTGATACCAATACAGTACGATTTCCTCACGATTATCTGGATAATGAGAGTGGATCAAATCCGGGTAGCGAGAGAGTTCAATCTCGCCTACATAGCTCACCGCCCCGCTATTAACCCATACATCGGGAACTCGGTAGGTACCATAATGATCTGCGATAATGACTACTTCGTAATTACCAGCTTGTAAGCTATCGATTCGAAAGGTACCATCAGTAGAATCGATCCAGGTGGAATCGATGATTACAGCCTGTCGCACTATCACCTTTGCTTGACTGTCCTTTTGCAGCACTTTCCCTACGATCGTACCATACCCGTCATCGCCGGGATTTGACTTGTAAACAATCTTCTCAATCTCCTTAGTACACCCCCCTAAAAAAAGGCAAAAAGCCACCAGCAAGACACAGGCAATTTTTAATCCTTTCATGACAGCCTCCTTTCACTTAAAAGGACTCAAAAAATATTGGGGATTTTTACTTTTAGAAAAATTAAGCAGTCTTTATAATTAATTTAACACAAAATAAGAAATTTTTCAAGTAAAATTATTAATGACTATGACCAAAAGTATGAATTCTGTTATACCACTATTTTAGTAAAAATCACGGAATGACGCAGGAAAGCATAAGAGAGTTACAGAAGAAAGTAAGTTTGGGTGGAGTGTTGAAATCTTACCATTTACGATCAGATGAACATACTCACATCCCCCTTACCATGTCGTAGCACTACGGGGATTTCCCCTGTCAAATCGATAACGCTGGAAGGTTCAAGACCAAGAACACCACTGTCAAGGATTACATCTACCAGACTACCAAACTGATGTTCAATTTCATCTGGGTCATTAAGTACTTCCTGGCCAGAAAAATTGGCGCTGGTGCTGACAATTGGATTGCCAAACTCTGTTACTAACATGTGACAAATTTTATTGTCCGGAATACGGATTCCTACTGTGCGACGTTTGGAGAGCATGATTTTCTTAGGCACCAGGGGTGTCGCTTCCAGAACAAAAGTATAGGGACCTGGTAACAGATGCTTCATAATCTTATAAGCTTGATTGGATACATAAGCATACTTGCTAATGTTCTTGAGGTCGGGACAAATGAAACTTAGTGGCTGACGAAAATTTTTACCTTTGATCTGATAAACCCGCTGGATGGCTTTTTTGTTGAAAATATCACAACCAATACCATAAACCGTATCAGTGGGATAGATAATCACGCCTCCTGTTTGCAAAGCTTCTACGGCACGACGAATAAATCGCCCTTGAGGATTGTCAGGATTGATTATTAGTCTTTCGGCCATTTTAGATTTCCTTAAAAACTCAACCCCCCGAATTGCTTCGGGGGGTTGAGTTAAATAGAAGAAATTTTTTAATACATTCCGCCGCCTGGAGGCATAGGAGGTGTTTTTTCTTCTTTTTCAGGTTTTTCCACCACTGTAGCTTCGGTCATGATCATCAAGGCAGCTACACTTGCGGCATTCTCCAGAGCAATACGCACTACTTTAGTAGGATCAATCACACCTGCTTCCATCAGATTTTCGAACTTTTCGGTTTCGGCATTGAACCCAAAATCATCTTTGCCGTCGCGAACTCGCTGCACTACAATAGAACCTTCCCAGCCAGCGTTTTCAGCAATATTCCGAATAGGTTCCTCTATTGCACGCTTGACGATATTTATTCCTACCTGCTCATCTGGGGTATCACCTTTGAGATTTTCTAACCTCGTCGCGGCGCGGATATAAGCAACTCCTCCCCCAGGCACAATACCTTCCTCTACCGCTGCTCGAGTTGCATGGAGAGCATCCTCTACACGAGCTTTTTTCTCTTTCATCTCCACTTCAGTAGCAGCGCCTATTCTTAACACTGCCACACCACCAGCTAACTTAGCCAAACGCTCCTGCAACTTTTCCCGATCATAGTCGGAAGTAGTGGTCTCAATCTGGTTACGAATCTGATTGATTCTTCCCTTGATGTCTTCTGTCTTACCAGCTCCTTCAACGATGGTGGTGTTGTCCTTGTCTATGGTGATGCGTTTAGCCTGTCCTAAATCACTTACAACGGCATTTTCCAACTTAAAACCAGCTTCCTCAGAGATCACCCGACCGCCAGTCAAAATAGCAATATCTTCCAACATTGCCTTACGACGATCGCCAAAACCAGGAGCTTTCACTGCAGCTACTTTCAGGGTTCCGCGTAATTTATTGACCACCAGTGTTGCCAACGCCTCACCCTCTACATCCTCGGCAATAATCAACAGCGCTTTCCCCATTTGTGCTACTTTTTCCAGTACCGGCAGCAGGTCCTTCATCGCACTGATCTTCTTATCATGGATCAGAATCAGAGCATCTTCCAGTACCGCTTCCATAGTCTCGGGATTAGTAACAAAATAAGGAGAAAGATATCCCCGATCAAATTGCATTCCTTCAACAACTTCGAGGAAAGTTTCCGTCCCTTTTGCCTCTTCTACGGTAATTACACCATCTTTACCAACCTTGTCCATAGCATCGGCAATCAGATCACCAATAGACTTATCATTATTAGCCGAAATAGCACCAACCTGAGAGATTTCTCGCTTATCAGAAACTTCTTTACTAAGCTTTTTAATTTCATCCACCAATGCTTCAACTGCCTTGCTAATCCCTCGTTTCAGATGCATGGGGCTAGCACCTGCGGTAACGTTTTTCAACCCTTCGTTAAATA
>MZGM01000151.1 GCA_002085035.1 Candidatus Zhuqueibacterota bacterium 4484_219 | reverse complement strand
CTCAATTTATGTTTTTCTTGCATAATCTTAGTATGGAAAAGAGAAATTTAAATATTTCGTTTAGCGTTACAAACTAATTTCCAACAATTCTGGAAATTGGTGTTGCGACGGATGCACAAATTTCGCCTCGCAGAATATAAATCCCCCAAAATAATAAACCCTCCAATACTCCGACCCTTAATTGTGCTCGGCTTCACGCAACAGGAGATTAAGCGGTTCGCTCGGCATGCTTCGCTCTAAAGCCCTCGCTCACTTAAATCCCCCCCGAACTTCACTTAATCCCGATATAGCTCTGAAGCCTTAAAGGTCGAAAAGCATTATAAATTAAAAGGGATGAAATGAATTATGATGAACGGAAAAATAATCATCGGAGGGGTTGTGGTTTTACTCTGTCTGATAGGTAGTATCTTCCTCTGGCAGAAAATATCTGAGCCTACGCAATTACCCGCTCAACCCACAAAAGAATTAAAGCTCTCTGATTTCCCTGAAGCTTTCAAAGGAAAAACGGTGATTGTGCTTGGCGATAACGCTTCTGAAATCGAAAGGCAGGCGGCAGAGGAGATAAAAAACTTTCTCGTTGAGCATAACTCATCATATATAAAAATTATAGATTCGCAAAAAATAGAAAGTTTTAAAAAAGGATACAATCTTGTCATCATCGGCACGCCAAAGACAAACCCTCTCCTTGAGGAGGTGTATGCAATGACGAATGCGGCGAGGGTAACAGAAGAATTCCCTGGCGAGGGTAAGGGGGTTTTGGAAATTTTGCCAAATCCTTGGGATGAAGAGAAAGTGATGTTGTTGGTTGAGGGGAGCGATGAGTGGGGGGTGAAGACGGGGGCTTCAAAGTTAGGGCAGACATACGGCATTAACGAAACGAGCATCATTGTGGAGTTGGAGAAAGTCGAAGACGATTACAAGATTTTCTTACCGTCAAGACAATTTGTGCCCTCACCTGGAATAAGTCCAAGCACCCAGGAAAAAATAACAACTTCGCCACTTGAGCGAGTTCATGTTCTCGTTCAATTCTACCATGTTCCAAATACAACGGAAAGGGAAAAACTTGAGAATGCAAGTGTGAAACTATTAACATACATACCTAACAATGCGTGGTTCGCATCCATTTCTAGGGATTCACCAGCAAAGATATTGCAATTTCCATTCGTGAGATGGATTGGTGAGATTTTACCAGAGGATAAAATATCACGATACATACGAAACGGTACAATTGGTGACTGGGCGATTAATCCTGATGGAACCGTAAATCTAATAGTTGAGTTTTTCAAAGATGTATCTTTGGATGATGCAGAACGGATTATTGAGGGGCATCAACGCTTTAGTTGTTACGATTCCACCAGATGCAATCCCCGAACTCGCAAATGAAGACAGTGTACAGTGGATAGAAGAGGTGCCCCCACCACCAATTGAGGAGCCTTATGATATAGCGGAGGTGGAAAAATGAAATTGAGAATTTTGTATGGATTAGCTAAAACTGTAATGTTGGGAATAATATTACTATTTATTCTTAGCATGATACCAAGTGGTATAGGTATAGCATCAGAACAAGTTGAATCATCACCAGTACAATCTTCAGAGGAGTATAAAATATTCCTGAAATCAAGACAATTTATTCCCACTGCCGGAATAACCCCAAGCGCAGAGACAAAAATAACAACTTCGTCACTTGAGCGAGTTCATGTGCTAATGCAATTCCAGCATATCCCAAACGCTACAGAGAGAAAAGCACTTGAAGAAGCTGGAGTGGAGTTATTAGCGTATGTGCATAACAACGCATGGTTTGTCTCTATGCCTAGTTCTGGTGTTGCAATTGAGGAAGTAACATCATACTCTGTGAGATGGATTGGTGAGATTTTACCAGAGGATAAAATATCACCTTACATACAAGAGAATAACTTTGGTGACTGGGCAATCAACCCTAATGGAACTGTAAATCTAATAGTTGAGTTTTTCCGTGATGTTTCATTGGATGATGCAGAACAGCAACGCTTTAGTTGTTACGATTCCACCAGATGCAATCCCCGAACTCGCAAATGAAGACAGTGTACAGTGGATAGAAGAGGTGCCCCCACCACCAATTGAGGAGCTTGATCAGTCAAGACCTTTAGTTGGTGGTGATACTGTACAAGCAGCGCCATATAATCTAAATGGATCCAATGTACAGGTTTTGGTATACGATAGTGGTAACGTTGATAATACACACGATGATTTACAGGGACGGGTAACATGGGGAGAGGTAAGTGCTAGGGGTATCAGAAGTCATTCAACACATGTAGCAGGTATAATAGCCGGAAATGGTTCAATAAATTGGAATTTGAGAGGTATGGCTCCTTCTGTGGAGATAATCTCATATGATACTGCAGGAAATTTAGAAGATGAGTACGATGAAGCAATAAGACTATATGGAATTGATATCGCTAGCAATTCGTGGGGTACTAGGGTTGAAGCCCCAAATTGTGCCTTAATGGGTGATTATAATCCAACAGCACAACTTCTCGACGCAATAGTTGGAGGGAGTCTAGGTAAAGATATAACAATAGTATTCTCGGGAGGCAATGAAAGAAATGATAATGACTGTGGAACCGACCCTCTAAATTGGGATAATAACTATGCGTGTGTAAATCCTCCTAAACCAGCAAAGAATATTATAACCGTTGGAGCAACATACTCAGATACTGATGGTATGACGTGCTTTAGCAGTTGGGGACCAGTAGATGATGGAAGGTTAAAACCTGATGTTGTAGCTCCAGGAGATGAAGCCAATGATAATCCTGCAAATCCATGTCTTACAGGAAACGAGATAAACTCAACCCTTCCAGGAGATACTTATGGTGAGATGGCTGGAACTTCCATGGCAGCTCCACACGTATCAGGTAGTGTAGCCCTAATGCTCCAGGACTACAGAAACACCCATGACAATGTTGATCCTTGGCCTTCAACGATAAAAGCGCTATTAATACACACAGCCGTAGATCTTGGCAATCCAGGCCCCGATTATCAATTCGGATACGGAAGAATAAATGTTCAAGATGCAGTGGATATGATCAGGGATGATGCTGCATGTTGCAACGTAATCATTGAGAGTAACATTTCAGCTAATGGTGAAATGGACAATTATACTATCGAAGTCCCGCCAGGAACAACAGAATTAAAAGTGACTCTCGTCTGGACGGATGTGCCGGGAACACCCAACGATGGTTTAAAAGAACTTGTCAATGATCTTGATCTCATTGCAATTGGCCCAACAGCTTGCTATTATCCATGGATACTAAATGCTAGTGATCCTTCAGCTCCAGCTTCTACAGGAAGAGATGATATAAACAACGTTGAGCAAATTGTTGTGCCAAATCCTATGCCTGGAACATGGATCATAAGGGTGAATGGAACCTCTGTACCTGAACCTATTCAGAACTATTCGTTAGTAAGCTCTCTTCCGATGAAAGAAGAGGATATGACCGATGTAGAGTGGTCAATCGAAAAAGGCCTCTGTTGGCTTTACCATAACCAAAACCCAGACGGCTCTTGGAGCAATAGTGTCGGCATAACCTCTATGGCAGCCTTAGCATTCCTTAATGCTGGACATACTGATGATGACCCTACTGTCAATAAAGCTATCCAGTATATTTTAAATAATCGCAATGCCGATGGCTCTTTTGGGACAAGGAGAACTTACGAAACGTCTTTAGCTGTGTTAGCCTTAGTTGCCACTCATAATGCGAGCTATCATGACGAAATAGATGATGCGAGGGCATTCTTGGAAAATATTCAGTGGGATAGTGGTGAAGGCATTGATGAAAGAGATGCACGGTATGGTGGCTTCGGTTATGGAGCTTGGAGTCGTCCTGACCTTTCCAACACTCAGTTCGCCCTAATGGCTTTAGATGCTGCTTATGGAGAATTAGGCTTGCCCAAACCCTCTCCTGATGACGTAAATGGATGGCCTTATAAGGCGATTAAATTTATCTCACGTTGCCAAAACAGGCCAGCTTCTAATGACCAGCCTTGGGCCCACGATACAACTCGTCCTTCGTATAACGATGGAGGGTTTATCTACTATGGGCAGTCAGGAGGTAGGAGTTTAGCAGGAGGAACAAAATCCTATGGCAGTATGACAGCTGCTGGCATCTGGAGCCTGAGGCTTTGTGGCGTTGGCGTAGGTGATGGAAGAGTTCAAGATGGCTTGAAGTGGTTAGCGAATAATGAAGATTGCAGCTTCGATGATAACCCCGGTCATCCATACGGTCAAGGACATTGTTTCCTCTATTATTACTATATGACTCTTGCCAAGGCTATGGTTATGTGCTTCGAAGATGATTTGATTTGCGCTGATTGGTATGCAAATCTTTCTACCAAATTGGCAGACCTTCAGCATGAGGACGGACACTGGGTAAACGCACCTGCCGCACATGGACAGGAGGATATACCAGAACTTGCTACAGACTTCGCCCTTCTTGCTCTGCAAACCAGACAACCACCAGCTGCAAATCTATGGATGTCTATTATTCTCGCTTCTAATGCCACTCTTACAGTATACGACCCCCAAGGAAGACATGCTCGCTTAGGCGACATTACCATTCCAGGGGCTACCTTTGAGATAGATGCAGAAGGAAGACAAATCGTCAACTTAACAGAACTGGAAGCAGGCAAATATCGTATTGAGCTAAAAGGAACCGCTGATGGTGATTACTCTTTAACGGTTGAGGGATACCGAGATGGGGAACAAACATCTTCCGAAACCTTTGAAGGTACTATTGAAGAAGGAGAATACCAGAAAAGCGATGTCTTAGTTACTTCTATGGTAGGAGCTTTAACTATCTATGTCGAAGAGCCAACGCCATTGCTTGTAACAGACCTACCTAATGTCGAATTAATATCAGCAGACCCAACAGTCACAAGCATCAACGTAACATCCCAAATGCAAATACGATCATTGTGTACAAGATAAACGCAACAAACCAATGGATAGAATTGGATGCTACTACGACTGCTGATACTGTAACATTCACGATGTCTGTGGAAGATCCACCGGTAGTATTTTGTTCGGGAGCCCCACCAGCTGCAGCACGAGTCCCAACACTAACACCAATCGGGATAACAGCACTTGCCGGATTGTTATTGATAATTGGGATAAGCAGGATCAAAAAGAGGAAATAAGTGACATTTTAATTTTAGCAGGGCAGAACTCTCGCCTCGCAAAGTCCAACCCTTGCGGGAGCATATAACAGCGGATAAAAGGCTTCGCTATACTTCGCACAAATTGTCTTCGGCAACTTCATTTATCCGCAAACCGTTGGTTGCAATCCGCCCGCTCGCCTTTGAAATTTATTCAAATTGTGGGAACCTTTGGAAAAAATGGAAATAAAGGGAATCGTATTATCTATTGCTCGCTTCTGGAAACATAAGGTCAGGCCGACCTGAAGTAAAGCCCCC
>MZGM01000031.1 GCA_002085035.1 Candidatus Zhuqueibacterota bacterium 4484_219 | reverse complement strand
CAGTTTGGGGGTCAGAACACTGGACAAATCAGTGCCCAGATTGTTTTTTCTGGTAACAGAATTGCGTTCTACCATAGCTCCGATTCCTCTTTCCTATTAGCAATAATACACTATAAAGTTCTTTTGTCTCACCAGTGTAACTTTCTGGCAAACTTTGTGGTAAAAGACCTTTTGGCATAAGTCCCTCTGAATAGTAATTCTACACTGTGGGCATCATCTGACTACATTCTGCATACCTCATCGTCGATAGCTTTTGCCGGCTTCCATGAATGCGGCAATGTTTTCCAGTGGGGTTTCCGGGGGCAAATCGCAACCTGTACTGAGGATGAAATTCGAATATGGTCTCATCTTTTCCAGAAGCTCAAGGGTTTTCCTCTTAACCTCTTCCGGCGAGCCATTGCGCATTACCCTTACCGGGTCAATGTTTCCAATTAAAAACACATCTTCAGGTATTTTCTGAGCGGCGGTGGGGAAATCCACCAATGAATCCAAACTTAACCCTTCTGCCCCGGTCAGAACCATTTTGTCAAGTAAATTACTTGCTCCCCCACAAACATGGAGAATAGGAATAACGCTAATTTCTTTAATGATCTCTTTGACAAATTGTCCGGAGAACTCCCAAAATGCGGCGGGCGACAATATTACTGCCGTTGGCTCCAAAATAGCAATAATATCCGCGCCAGCTTCCACCAATGCCTTGGCATAATGTATGATAGTGGTAGTGCAAAACTCCAAGACTTTAAATACCAATTCCTTGTCATCAAGTGTAGCTATGGCAATGTCATTAGCGCCTAACATCAATCCTGCTAAAGTAAATGGTCCGATAACATAGCCTCCTTTAGGAATATCGATTGTTTTTTTCATCAGTTTCATGGTTTCTATGAAAGCGGTTACTCGGCCATCTTTAAGAATATCTAAAGAAAGAAATTGATTTAGATCATCTAGTTTTTTAACCAATGGGTATTCTACGGAGGGGGATTCGTGGAGGGGAAAACGTACTGGCAAACCTAATGCATTAGCTTCGACGGAAAGGTCCATCATGAAGAAAATAGCATCTGGCTCAAATTTTTTAACCAGCTCATAAATCGTCCAAAAATGCAATCCCCAATTGAATCCATTCTGCTTAATACTGGATTTTGTCAATTGCACCCCAGGATATCCCATCAAAGGGACGACTAATGGGCGATCAACTGTACGCGAAAGCTCTCTCAATGTCATAATAGCCTCCTTGGTCTGAGAACAGTTTCATTGTCTGGAAGTGAAATACCGCGATGAAATCCTTTTGAAGATTAAGACTCAGCAAACTAACGATTTACAATCAAGTTAAGCTTCGTATTTTGCCGCAATAGGCATCCTTCTTCCTATTCCGAAGGCCTTGGTAGTCACTTTAAGGCCTGGAGCTGCCTGTCGCCTTTTATACTCATTTCTATTGACGGCTTGGATCACCCATTTTACTATTTCAGGCTCCAAGTTTAAATTAAGGATATCCTTCATGGAATAACCTTCGTCTACGTAGTAATGAAGTATTTGATCAAGGATATCATATGGAGGTAATGTATCCTGGTCTTTTTGATTGGGCTTTAATTCTGCTGATGGCGGTTTTTCGATGATCTCCTTCGGGATTATTTCCGAGTTCCTATTTACGTAGTGAGCCAATTTATAAACCATTGTTTTGGGCACGTCGGAAATAACGCTAAGTCCTTCGCTCGAATGTATTTACTACCGTTGCTAAATTGCCATCGATATCTCCTACAACGGGGTTTAGTTGTGCGATAGTAACTTTCATCCTTTAATAACATTATTGATCTTCCGTTCAAATTCAGCGATTTCTTCGTTAGAAGATAGCACCCCGACTTCTAAATCGAAATGGCAGATTTCCCCTGGTTCAAGGAATTTCAGCGTGCCACTGGTGCGCTCTTTGTGTCGGCCTTCAACCCTATTAGTAGCAGGCTCAACTCCTACCACGTAGTGCCCCTCTCCATTCATCTTCCACTCCACTAACACGGGGAGCTGCTCTTTTTTATATTTAATATAAAAGCCAAAACCCTCGCCATGATTGAAATTCTTATTCACCAAGGCGGCATAGACGTTTCCCTCCTCGTCCGGTTTGCAATCGATGTAATAGACCCGTTCACGGAAATGCGGCGTGGGTGGCAAGAATTGATCGTGTTTCTCGGCTTCGACTTTAGCATCTTCGTCGCGTGGTACAAATGAAACTTTGGGACAGAGCAGTCGACCGCCCTCATCTACTACTGGGTAACCCCCGTTGAAATGATAAAGGACCATCAACGGTGTTTTTTCCCAGCCCAAATTTTCCACTTTATCTTGAATAAAAAACCGATTTTCTCCTAATTTGGTAGAAATCTTTCGCTTCAGACAGAGGTTTTCACCAAAAACTGTGGTCTCACGAATTTCTCCGGTGACCCACATTACATACTCATCGTTCTGCCATTCTCCGGCAGCGCAAACGTTGCGAGCAGGAATATTGGAGGCCCGTCCATGTAAACCCAGGCTTTGACCTTCATCGGTACAGGGTTCACCAAAATAGGAAAGGCCACAAGTGGTCAATAGTCCAGCAAAGAAGTTTCTCAACCATCCAAAACCTTCAGGCTCAAAATAGGAAGCAGCAACCTCACCGGTGGGAGATCGCCAGCACAATGATTTTCCCTGATATTCGGCATAGGAAATGTCCATTCCACGTCCCGGAAGTACGGTAAAGCTGAATCCGGTTCCAGTACGAAAATCAACTGCTTCTACCCCTTGTTGGTTCCCATCCCAGAGTAAATAATGTTTAACTCCACCAACCTGGGATACGTCGCCGATGCGTCGCATAAGTTCCCGCCGGGTAAATTCCTGACCGAACAATTTGACCATAGTTTTTTCCTCCTTTTCGAGCAAATCTTTTTAAACTTGGTTCTATTTCTTCAGGAAGACATTACGAATGTCATTAAATAGTACCAGAATTATGAGGGCAAAGATGATTACCATTCCTATTTGCTGAATTATCATTTTGACCTTAGTAGGTACAGGGCGTCGGATGATACCCTCGATGATAAGAAATAGCATATGCCCACCATCTAATGCGGGGATGGGTAATAGATTGAGAATAGCAAAATTCAAGCTTAAGAAAGCCATTAAAGCAAAAACACTATCCCATCCTGTTCTGGCGCTTTCGCCTGCCAGCTTGGCAATGATCAGAGGTCCACCGAGCGAACGGATCGATTCCGTACCAGTGATTATTTTTTTCAACGACACGTAGATCAGTTTGGTCAAATAAACTGTACGCTTCGCCCCATAGCCGATAGCTGAGAATAAGCCTACTTTACGAGTGTAAACCTTTGGGCCAATGCCGATAAGGCCGATCTCACGAATGTCACCATCTACTGGAGCTTTCTGAGCACGTGTGTGGATCACAGCTACGAACTTTTGTCCATCTCGTTCCCATTCTACAGTTACTTCTTGATTTGGGCGGCTATGAATGATCTCGGTCATATCCTCCCAGCGCGTCACTGGCTGTCCGTTGATAGCTACAATCCTGTCGCCAACGCGGATGCCAGCCTTCTCAGCAGGATATTCGCTTATCACCTCCCCCACGGTAGTATCTTTAACATAGCCGATACCTTTTGTCAGGACCAACCCAGCAAAAAGCAAAATGGCCACTAAATAGTTGCTCAGCGGCCCGGCCAAAATCACTCCCAGCCTGTGCAACCAAGGTTTGGATTGAAACTCCCAGGGTTCTCCCCGGAGCGGGGTTTTGTCCAGACTTTCGTCTATCATCCCGGCCAGCTTTACGTAACCACCCAGGGGTATGGCTGAAATACAGTAGTCGGTTTCACCGATTTTTTTGCCAATCAGTCGAGGTGGAAAGCCCAGAGAGAAGCGATTGACCCGCACTCCTACTATTTTGGCCACAATAAAATGCCCAAATTCGTGCAGGAAAACTAATACCCCCAGTACAAAAATAGTAGCCAGTAAAGTTGTCATCGGATCCTCGTGTTTCCTTTGTTGTTATGCAATTAAACTAAATTGGGGATTATCCCCCCTGCAAATGTAATACGAAATTACGACTCCATCGATCTGCTGTTAGAATCTGGTTAATATCGGGATGGGGAACTACCTCATGCTGCTGCAAGGCCTTTTCCACCAAACGAGGAATATCTGTAAAAGAAATCTTGCCGTTTAGAAATAGCTCCACACTTACCTCGTTAGCTGCATTCAGCACTGTAGGGGCAGTACCTCCCAGCTTGAGTGATTCAATAGCTAATCGTAAATTGGGAAACTTTTCAAAATCGGGTTCAAAAAAGGTTAAAGATTGTACATCTTCAATTTTTAGATATTGGCTTGACGAAGTCTTGCGTTTTGGATAAGTCAGGGCATACTGAATAGGAATTTTCATATCAGGCAAACTGAGTTGTGCCTTGATTGAACCATCAATAAACTCCACCATAGAGTGAATGATCGACTGTGGGTGAATAACTACCTCAATTTTTTCTAACGGCAAGTGAAACAGCCAGTGGGCTTCAATGATCTCCAAACCTTTGTTCATCAAAGTAGCTGAATCAATACTAACCTTGTCGCCCATGTCCCAGCGAGGATGAGCAAGAGCTTCGTCGATAGTAATGTGGTTGAAACTGCTTACATCTCGTTCCAGGAAAGGACCTCCCGAGGCAGTAAGGATAATCCGCCTAATATTTTCCGGATTTTCTCCAACTAAGCATTGAAATATAGCGCTGTGTTCACTATCGATGGGAATAATAGTTACTCCTGCGGTTTGAGCTCGTTGGGTGATAATTTCACCAGCCATAACCAGGGTTTCTTTATTAGCTAAAGCCACTGTTTTCCCACGCCGGATAGCCTCGAGAGTAGGGAATAATCCTACTGCTCCTACAAGAGCATTGATTACTAAATCGGAGTCGTCTTCAGCAAAGAATTCTGTTAATGCTTGTTGTCCTTGATAAACGCGGATTCCTCTGTTCTTCAAATCAGTAAGAAGGGACTTGTCTGTAGGTGTTCCGGTGATTACCACTGCTTGCGGCATGTATCGCACAGCCTGCTGATAAACTGTTTGCAAGCTCCGATGTACTGCCAGACAGGTAATTTGAAATTCACCTGGGAAATTATCGATTACCTTCAAACAATTACGCCCAATGGAACCAGATGAACCTAATAATGCAATTTTTTTCATAATTCTATTTGATACTTGTGTAGTAGTTGAGCGGCCCTCGACTGTTCTTGGGGCGACAATTCACTCTTATGAAATTGAATGCCATAAATCTGCTCAAATCCCGCTGTTATTGCTTCAACCACATCCAGAATAGTTGGTTGATGTTGCAGAATATCTTTCAGGCAGATAGTGGATGCTTCTAATTCTTTGCGCCAATGTGCTTGTTCGTCAGTAGTAAGATTTAAGTAATATGGTAAATTTAGATGAGCGTGCCCCAGGAGAAGAGAACCATGTTGTAAGACGACACCAGGCCACCGACGCTGGGCGCTGCCAATTAGCTTTCTACCCTCAACCACGATTTCGAAAGCCGAGGCCGTAGAAAAACAAAGAAATCTTGATGCAGGTTTTGTTAGATTTGTTGATGAATCCGAGTTAGAACGAACCAATTCTGCCCCAACGCCTAACCTACGTACTCCAGTCACTAATGCACGGGCAATAAGAAGATAGGTTTCAAGGATTTTCGAGCGAAAAAATAAAGCTGTAGAATCAAAAATTACAGCGTAGGTTAACTCTTCAGCATGTAATATTGCCCGCCCACCTGTGGGACGACGCACCAGTCCAATACCATCACGTTTACAACTTTGGTAATTTATTTCTTTGGTTTTCTGATTATAGCCCAGAGAGATAGTGTAAGGGTTCCAGGTGTAAAAACGCACGGTAGGGGGGCTTTCCCCCTCGGCTACTTGTTGAGCAATAGCTTCATCAATTGCCATATTCACATGCCCAGCAATAGACCAGGTTGTCAATAACCGCCAGGATTCCATCGTTTTATTTTATGATACCTCTTTCGCTATTTTCAATGAACTCAATAACGTGTTTCACTTCTGGAGTTAGCTCAACCTCACTTCGAATTCTTTCCAAAGCCTGCGAGACATTTAAATTTTGACGATAAATCAGACGGTAGGTCTGGCGCAGAGGGCGTAGTCTTTCTTCGGAGAAACCGCGGCGACGCAATCCCACCACGTTTAAACCACCAAACTGTAACGGCTCGCCCATAGCCAAAATGAAAGGTGGTACATCTTTAGGTACTCGAAATCCTCCACCGATGAAGGCATAACGCCCGATCCGTACAAACTGATGGATAGGCACTATTCCACCTACACCTGCAAAATCCTCAATTACTACATGCCCCCCCATGTTAACAGCATTAGCTAAAATTACTCCATTGCCGATCTGGCAATCATGAGCCACATGCACATAAGCCATCAGGAAAGAATTGCTGCCGATGGTGGTTTTCCAGCGATCCATTGTACCTCGATGGATCGTACAATATTCTCGAATGACAGTACCGTCGCCAATTTCTAAGGTAGTTTTTTCTCCTTTGAATTTTAAGTCTTGGGGAATATTGCCTAATATGGCTCCCTGAAATATTTTGCAGTTATTCCCGATACGAGTTCCCGCCGCCACATACACGTGAGAACCGATCCAAGTGTTTTCACCAATTCGAACATCATCTTCAATAATAGCGAAAGGGCCAACCACTACCCCATCACCAAGTTCAGCTTTACTGTTGACTACAGCATGGGAATCAATTTGAACCACAATTAATCTCCGTTCGTCTAAAATAAATTTTGGTATCTGCCGTTGGATTTCACAAAAGCGTAGCGAGAGGAGCTGTTTGCAGTTTGAAATGCTTGGTGGCAAAATCCGAAAACAATCGAGTTCTACTCTCGATCTACAATAGCTGCCAATAGCTCTGCCTCAGCCACCAAATCATCTCCTACAAACGCTTTGCCTGCCATTTTGCAGGTGGTTCGGCGATATTTTAACATATCAAGTTCAAAGCGAATCTGATCTCCTGGAAGTACTGGCTTACGAAAACGTACGTTGTCCATCCCCATAAAGTAAATAAGCTTTTTTTCTGGGTTACTTTCTGAATTTAGCAGCATGATGCCACCTACCTGTGCCATCGCTTCGATGATCAACACTCCTGGCATAATGGGGTGGCCGGGGAAATGACCGTTAAAGAACGGTTCATTGATGGTGACATTTTTAATTCCTACTACACGCTCTTGCGGGATGAAATCGATGATGCGATCAACCAGTAGGAAGGGGTAGCGATGGGGTAGGACCTTTTGGATAGCCTGAATATCAAGCACACAGCTTTCGGGTTCTTTCCCCTGAAATTTTTTAGTAATTAGTTTCTTTTCATAGATCTTGCGAATTTTTTTCACCAATTCTACGTTGGCCTTGTGACCAGAACGTGCTGCCAGAACATGAGCCTGCAACGGAACACCTAACAATGCCAGGTCGCCAATCAAGTCCAAGGCTTTATGGCGTACTGGTTCATTTTTAAAACGCAATGGTTTGTTATTCAAAATACCATTATTGCTGGGGTGGATGTCTTGGTCCAGTCCCAACAGATCTTTCAAACGGTTGAGTTCATTCTCATCCAGATCACGATCGATGATAACAAGACCGACATCCAAATTGCCTCCTTTTATTAAACCTTGTTTGGCTAAGTCTTCTACTTCGTGCAAAAAACAAAAAGTACGCGCTGGTGCATATTCTTTCACAAATTCTTGAGTTAGCGAATACATAGAAGTGTATTGTGTCCCTAAAGCCGGATTTTGATAATCTACCATAAAGGTGATGCGAAATTCATCAGAAGGCATAACTACCAGATCAACCCCTCGGTCTTCTTCATTGTAAGTAATAGTTTGATCGATAATCAAGTAGTCTTTGGGGGAATCCTGTTCAACGATGCCGGCTTCGGTTAGTTTTTCTACAAATGGCAAAGAACTGCCATCAAAAACCGGGGGTTCGTTGCTGTCCAGCTCTACGTAGAGATTGTCAATCTCCAGTCCGTAAATAGCTGCCAACGTATGTTCTACTGTATGAATTTTTACATTATCTATTCCAATAGTAGTGCCCCGAGACAAGTCAACAACATGATCAATATCGGCTGGTATTTCTGGTTTTCCTTCCAGATCAGTACGAATAAAACGAATGCCAGTATTGATTGGTGCTGGGCGGAATGTCATATTGGTCTGATTGCCAGTGTGAAGTCCCACACCTGACAGAGAAATCGGTTTTTGAATCGTACGTTGATTTTTGAGCATAAGTTAAAAGCCTCCTCTGATATTTAATAGGTCTAACTTGAATTATTCATGAATTTGATAGTCCGTCATCTTAACCCCTGAGTATACATAAACAGAGGTAGCAGTGCAGCTTCTCTCTTTTTTGCTAAGGTTGTTAACACCAAATCTAGTCACCATTTTGATTTTTTTGTAACTGTTTTTCGAGTTTATTAATTTGTGTTTCCATAGCAGCGATTTTTTTTATCAACTTAGGTAGATTTTGTAACGCAGCTTCAATACGGAGTTGTTGGCGGTGCGGGCGAGCTTGATAGCCTGATACGACTGTACCTGCAGGAATAGATTTAGTTACTCCGGCCTGAGCACCACAGACCACTCGATCGCCAATTATAATATGCCCGGCAATTCCTACCTGACCGCCAATGGTCACATTGTTTCCTATCTTAGTACTGCCAGAGATCCCTGTTTGGGCAGCGATTACTGTATTCTCGCCGATCTGTACGTTATGCGCTACCTGGATCAAATTATCCAGTTTAGTACCTTTACAAATGCGGGTTTCTCCCAAAGTAGCACGGTCGATGGCACAATTAGCCCCAATCTCCACATCGTCTTCAATTACCACAGTACCAGCCTGAGGAATCTTGACGTACCGTCCCTCATGAGGAACGAACCCAAATCCATCGCTACCAATTACTGAGTTAGCATGAATGATTACTCGGTTGCCAATTTTTACTCCTTCAAGTACAGAAACATTGCTGTAGATTACCACCTCGTTGCCGATTTCAACGCCCTCTCCTAAATAGACTCCGGGGTAGAGAATTACGTTTTGACCAAGCTGACAACCTTTTTCTATCACTACCAAAGGAGCAACAGCGCAGCCTTCCCCCATTTGTACACCCTCGGCAAGCACAGCAGATGGATGAACTCCTGGTTGGATGGCATGTTTTTTGGGAAAAAAGGCTCGCATTAATTGAGCAAAGGCAAGGTAAGGGTTTCGACAAAAAATCAAAGCTGCCGTAGTATCCCACTTTCCCTCTGGTACTAGTACTGCCGAAGCAGAAGTAGTCTGCAGAAATTTTTTGTATCTTGGGTTGGCAATAAAAGA
>MZGM01000030.1 GCA_002085035.1 Candidatus Zhuqueibacterota bacterium 4484_219 | reverse complement strand
AGGGTGTAGGTTTTTCCCACCTGGTGTTTGTCAGTATGGATAGTAACTACGGTTAATGAGGTATCGATTTCGACGCTTAAAATTTGGATTGTGGGACTGATGGTGTAATTGGAGATTGTTGTTGCTGATTGGGTGTTCATTTTTTTGCTGAAAACCAGTCGGAGGCTACGTGGGTCTACGGGGTGAAAGTAGACCACTGTTGGTGGTGTAGTAAAGATGTAGGTGACGATATAATTTTCGTTGATTACATTTCCGCTGGTATCCGCAATTCCATGGATAGTGAGTTTGTATTCCACTTCGTACAGGTGCGAAGAGGTGTGTAAGGTTACTATTTTTAGACTGGGATCCACCTGATGTTTGTCGGTATGGATAGTAACTACGGTTAATGAGGTATCGATTTCGACGCTTAAAATTTGGATTGTGGGGCTGATGGTGTAATTGGAGATTGTTTTCAGCGATTGAGGATCCATCTTCTTATTAAAAACCAGGTGTAGGGTTTGGGGATCAACCGCTTGAAAATAGGCCACCACTGGTGGTTGCTCAGGTGGAGCGAGGGTAATGAACACTTCTTCGGAAAAATCACTTTCGTTGTTGGCGGTGTCGTAGGCAGTTACAGCAAAATAGTAAGTTAGACCGTCGGATAGATTGGTAATACGATAGCTGGTAGTATTACCTACATCGATTGTCTTGTCATAATTGCGGGATTGGGTGCCGTAGTAAATTTTGTAGCCTGCCAGGTCTGTTTCGCTATTGGGATTCCACGAAACGGTAACACTACCGGCAAAAAGTTTGAAAGCTAAGATTGTAAAAAGTACAGATCCAAAGAAGCCCGATAATTTTTTCATAAATGATAACCACTAAATTTTTTCCTTTCCATATAATTCTATATTCAAGAATCATACCAAAGGGAATACCGTTGTTTCCCAGCTTAATCTTGTTGCAATTTGAATCTATTATAATTCAGAACAGAAATTTAATTACAGAATTGTATCACAATTGTGAAATTTGTGTAACAAAAACAGATTCGTTGACAATCGTCTGGGATTGTATTTTTGAGTAGGGAATAATGCCTTATTAGTATTGAGAAAGGCAGAGATGAATTCAGTGGGTATTTATTTTTATTTCAGTGAGAGAATCTATTAACCGCCGGAGGTGAGTTTTTGCAGTTCATCGCAGAGGTTTTTGGTCATGCGCACGATGTCAGAGAAGTTTTCTAATGGTCCTTCTAATTCACGGGATGGGTCTCGTTTTTTTATTAGGGCCATAGCCTTTTTACACTCTTCAAGAGCTTGCGAGAACTTGCCCATTTTCTTTAAAGCATAGGCAATGCCGTAATGGCATTCTACTTGATAACCAATCGTTTTATATTTAGAGTTCAGGATGCGAGCAAGTAGCTTTTCGAAAGTTTTTTTCATCTCTTCCCATCTGGATAGTCGTTGAAAGAGACGAGCCCGCATGTACAGGCATGCTGGATCAGTTGGAAAGCGTTGGTACAATTCCTGGTTTAGCTGTAAAGCTTTTTCATAATTCTGTTCGTTGTAGTAGATGTAGACAAGAGCATATTTGCCTTCGATTTCAGAATAATGTCCTTTTTTAATAGCGGTCCAGATTTCATTAATGCCTCTTTGCCGTTCGTCTTTGATAAGCCGTAGCGATTTCAATATTCCTGCTTTGGCTGAGCGCCAGTAGTGATAGAGTCCCAAACCATAGTAGACGTCCCAGAGTTGAGGGTCTATTTCTGCTGCCGCTTTGAGATTAGTAATTCCTCGCCAACCGTCACGAAAGGCTTGTAACCACTGCCTTTTGCGTGCCTTGTGTACTCCTCTGAAGCCATATGTTCCACCAAGGTAAAGACGAGAAAAGGCGTCCTCAGGATTTCGACGGATAGCATGTTCTCCCTTTTTGATTGCTATATTACACAAACTGTCGAATTTTGCTTCTGGAGCTACAACACGGTAGTTTTCGGAGATGAATAAATATACTGCAGCAGCATAAAAATAACCCATAGGGGAATTCGGATAGCGTTCAATGACTTGTTGGAAAGTGGCTAAAGACTGATCAAAATACTCTTCGTGAAGTAAGCGAATGCCCTGCCCAATGATGGAATCCGTTTCGGCTTCGTATGCCATCAGTTGGCCATAAGCAGTGTTAAATGTTAGTACCCACAGAAACACTGCAGTACCGGATAGAAGATATTTTATTTTCATGATAAGCGTTCCTTAACTTGATATTATCTAAAGCTGAACAATGGTCGTAATTCCCGTTCCTGATGGTACAACTCTTCCACTTGGTTTAACGAAGCTTCGCCTCAAGCTCGCAAAATCAGGAACAAATTCAAATTAACTTGTTAGATAACTTCCTCTCTGATGGAGTAAACTATAATCTAAATGAGGATGTACATGCATCTGCTCTTTTGTTCTACATACTGCCGAGGATTTTGGTGGTTTTATTTAATTCCAACTACATTTACTAACCACAAACTGATTTCAGGAATATAGGTTATAATGATTAAAGCAACAAGTAAAATAGCCAGAAAAGGTAAAGAAGCTGCGTATAATGAGAGTATTGACTTTCGAAATCGAAAACTGGCAATAAATAGGTTCATTCCCACAGGGGGAGTAGTGTACCCGATTCCCAGATTGACCAAGAAAATAACACCCAGATGAATAGGATTAACTCCAAAGTCCAGTGCAATAGGAGTAATCAAGGGAACCACCACAATAATGGCGGAGAAAATATCCAGCATGCATCCCACAACTAACAGAAAGAGATTGAGCATAATTAGAAAGACGAGCTTGGTTTGTACAAAGCTACGCAAGAATTGTAAAATTTTCATGGGAATTTCAGCATCGATGAGGTAATTAGTTAATCCCAAAGCGGTACCAAGGATGACGAGAATTCCCCCCACCAGTAACATACTCTCTTTCATGATACGCGGTACATCGCTGCTAAGCTTGATGTCACGGTAGATGAAAACCTCGACAATGAGCACATAGAACGCACTAACAGCTGCTGCTTCGGTAACTGTGAACAGTCCCCCGTAGATTCCACCAATAACGATAATTGGTAACGGTATTTCCCAAATAGCTGCTTTTATGGCTTTGTACAGGTTGCGAAATGTCACCCGAGTGCGGGGGACTGATAGAGTAACACCTTTGTAGAAACAATAAAAGGAGACCAGAATTAGTAGGAGAACTCCTGGCACAAATCCAGCCACAAATAGAGTATTAATATTAATTTTTGCTACCAGTGCGTAGAGAATAATGGGCAAACTAGGTGGAAATAGTAATCCGAGATTGCCACATGAGGTCAATAGTCCCAGCGAGAATTTTTCGGAATAGGCATTTTGCAACATGGCTGGAAAAAGTAATCCACCCAACGCAATAATTGTTATTCCTGAAGCTCCAGTAAAAGCAGTAAAGATAGCGCAAGATACCAGAGCTACTACTGCTAAACCACCTGGTATCCAGCCAAACAAAGCTTGTGACAAGTCTACCAGACGTTGAGGAGTTTTGCTCTCTGCCAGAATGTAACCAGTAAAGCTAAATAAAGGAATGGCCAACAGGGCAGGAGTATTAGAGATGCGATACATTTCCACGATTACTGCCGAAGTATCGATTCCAACACTGTGAAAACTCAATAGGGCAATAGCTCCAATGATGACAAACAGTGGTGTACCAAATAAGGCAAGTAGCAGAAAGATTAAACCAATGAAGACAATTTCCACTATTATGACTCCTTTTTCACCAGGTGGAAGAAGTTTTCCAAAGCGATAGTTAAAAACCGAAAGGTTATTAAGCCGAAGCCAATGGCAATGATTAGGATAAAAATCCAGGTGGGAATGTTGGCAAACAGAATACTCTGACTAGATTTCTCGTCACAAATAAAAACGATTGCTGCCTTGGTTAAGAATATGCAGACAATGGCAGAAAATAGATTGGTAACGATTCCAACAATAGTTTGACCCCGATCCGAAAGCAGCCGCGAGAAGACGTCGATATTAATATGACGCTTTTGGCGAGTAGCAAGTGTTGCTCCTGTGAATCCTACCCATAGAACTAATTGTCGCAGAAAGGTATCACCCCACAGAATGCTGGTGGAAAAAAGGTTGCGTAATACCACTTGTAAGAATGCCAGCAGTATCATTACTGATAGTAGCACGATTAGAAATGTTTGTTCTATTCGAGCCAGGAAGCTGTCGATCTGCCGGAGTATTTTCATCGTTACGCCATGAATATTAAACCTCAAAGTAACTATTCAAGGATGAAATGGCAAAGTCGTAAATCAAGATTAAAAATTGTTATCAGCGATTTAGTTTGTAGTCTTATTACTATGTTTCGCTCGATATTCAGCTAAAGCTGTTTCGACTTCGGTCAGAAGTTGTTGCGAGAACAGTTTTCCTGCTAATAAGCGGCGTGCTTTTTTTCCAATTTCTTCGTATTGGAGCATTGTTTCTTTGTTCGAGATGGGAACTATATTGATGCCGCTTTTCTTCAGGGTTTCGATGGCTTTAGCATTGTCCTTTCGACTCAGGGTGATGAGTTTTGCCATGTAATGACGAGCATTTTCTGAAAGTATTTTCTGTAAGTCCGGGGAAAGCTGGTCGTATTTTCGTTTGGAAATTAAAACAGCACCGGCAGAATTAGCCAGGGGAAGCTCCATCATATACTTGACTTTGGTAAACCACTGTAGGGCAATAGCAGCTAAAGGGGAGGTGTAAACCCCGTCAATCATGTTGGCCTGCAGAGCAGGCATTACATCGATGACTGAAAGCGGGAAAGGATGGAGATCGAAAGCTTTGAAAGTCGCTTCAGCTACGGGATCTCCTTCCCAAATCCACATTTTTATTTTACGCATATCTTCAATAGATCGTATAGGAGATTTGCTGAACACATAGACAAATCCAACCTCGGCCCAGCTTAGCAATACATAGCCTTTCTTTTCAAAGCCACGGGCAAACCTCTGGTAGAATTTGGTGTTGATGTAATCAATTTCATCATAGCTGCGAAAGAGAAAGGGGCAGTCGAGAATCCGAACTTCCGGTAGGATTTCTCCCATGCCAACGCCTGTAAAGCCAGCAGCATGAAGTTGTCCCAGACGAATTTTGCGCAGTACATCTTTTTCATCACCAAGTATGCCGCCAGCATATATTTTGAATCCTAATCGGCCGTTGCTTTGTTTGCGCACTGCCCGATCAAATTCTTTCATCACCTTCATCCAGGTAGACCCCTCCGGAGCCAAAGTGGCAAATTTGATCTTAATCTCCTGTGCTAAAGCTCCAGTGGCAAAAAAATACAGAATTACGATAAACAAAATCTTGTGGATTTTCAATGCTACCTCCTTTGCAAATTACAGAAATAGATCGTCGATTTTTTGCAGTAGTACAGCAGCTTTACGCTTAGCTACAGCGTTTGCCAGTCGTTGTTCTGGCAGTATGTTGTCTGGAGTTTGCAATACTTGTTTCAGCAAATTTTCAAACAGTTTTCTATTTTGAACCTGCACTGCGTAATATTTGGCGTAAAAAACCTTGGTCAGAAGAAAACGGCCTTTGCTGAGTTTAATGGCTCTTTGGAAGTGGTATTGTGCTTTTTCGGGATCACCGCCGAGCAACCTTGAGCGCGAAGCCAGAACTGTGCCCAGAAAAAGGTGAGCGCCTCCGTAAAAAAAACCTTCATCTAATTCTACGACTCGTTGCATGATGGCTGTTACTTTGGGCAACTCGGCCAGTGCTTGAGGTTCAGTTTTACTAAGATTAATCCAGTTGCCCCAGGCATTGGCAGTCCAGAATAGAGCCGGTACGTCTTTTCGGGAAAAATCTCGTAACGCCTGGCGGAATAGTTCTAAATCACGGCCCAATGCTTGACGGAAAGATTTTTTTTGGTTCAGAATGCGAAGGCCATAGTTCTGTCCACGTCGGTAGAAGTTTTTTGCTCGTTCAGGGTTTTGTTCCTCATCCACAAATGCCAGTGCGTAACTGGCATATCCCTGAGAAGCAAGTAGCAGCAGATGTCTATTTTCAGGGTCACCCTTGATCAATCCGTCAAGCAATTTTAAATCGCTGGCAATAGCCTGTTTTGCTAACTGGAGGTCGTTTTCTTCGTACAGTGCTTTTAAGCTGTTATCTAGGATGCCGCCAGTAGAACGGATGATCATCTTTTGTGGGCTGCAACCCAAAGAAAAATAATAGCCTACCCATCAATTCGGCCTTTATGAGTAAATTATCCTTACTGCATCAAAGACAAAAGAGACAATAATAAAATTATAAATTATTTTTTTAATAAGCAAGGATTTTATTTTGTATTTTTAATGTGATTGACCTTCTAAAAATTTCCTTGATTCTTATTTCATTATTTTTTACTTTTAAAATAGCCTTTAATAACCGACATCATCGGTTAGATGGTGGTCAAGAGGAAAGGAGGAAGCGATGAAATTTGCCGAGAGAATGAGCCGGTTGGGAACGGAAACGGCTTTTGAGGTATTATCACGGGCTAAGGTTCTGGAAGCCAGAGGCGAAAAAATTATTCATCTGGAGATAGGTGAACCGGACTTTGATACCCCAAAGCATATTTGTGAGGTAGCGATCAAGGCACTTCGAGAAGGGCATACTCATTATGGCCCGGCAGCCGGTTTATTAGAACTGCGCCAGGTGATCGCGGAGAAGATTTCCAATAGTCGCAGTATTTCGGTAAATCCTGATCAGGTGGTGGTTACCCCTGGTGCTAAACCGATTATGTTTTTTTCGTGTCTGGCTTTGCTGGAAAGGGGCGATGAAGTAATTTACCCCAACCCCGGTTTTCCTATCTATGAATCTGTGATAAGATTTGCAGGTGCTGTCCCTGTGCCACTACCTCTGTTAGAAGAGAAAAAGTTTAGTTTTGATGTTGATGATTTAAGGAAGTGTATTTCTAAAAAAACCAAGATGATCATTTTGAATTCACCCCAAAATCCTACCGGTGGAGTACTTTCTCACAGCGATCTGGAAGCGATTGCTGAACTGGTGGATGGTCGAGATGTAATGATCCTTTCCGATGAGATTTATGATCATATTCTCTACGAAGGCGAGCATGAGAGTATTGTGTCACTGCCAGGGATGGCTGAGAAAACAATTTTGCTAAATGGATTTTCCAAAACTTACGCTATGACAGGTTGGCGCATGGGCTACGGGGTAATGCCAGAACCACTGGCAGAGAAGATTGTTCAACTGCAGATTAATAGTAATTCTTGCACGAATAGTTTCATCCAATACGCCGGGATAGCAGCGCTGACCGGTCCCCAGGATGAAGTTCACAAAATGGTTGCCGAATTTAAACGCCGTCGCGATGTAATAGTGGATGGTCTTAATCGTATCGAAGGTATTTCCTGTCTTCGACCGCAGGGCGCGTTTTATGTATTTCCCAATGTTAAAAAATTGACCTCGCTAACTGGTAAAGATGCTTATCAATTGGCAAACTACCTTTTGAAAGAAACAGGGGTAGCGGTATTAGCAGGAACTGCTTTTGGTGCGTATGGTGAGGGCTACTTGCGTCTGTCTTACGCCAATTCAATAGAGAATATTGAGCAGGCGCTTGTTCGTATCAAAGCGGCATTGGAGAAATTGTGAGGGGGGTATTATGGCTGAGGCGAAAAAAACTGCATTGTACGATGTGCACCTAAAGTTAGGGGCAAAAATGGTGGAATTTGGGGGATTCATTATGCCACTGCAGTACACCAGCATCATGGCAGAACATCGACGTGTACGTACAACTGTGGGGATGTTTGATGTCTCGCACATGGGAGAGTTTACTTTTTATGGAGAGAATGCGTTACCCTTGTTGCAAAAGCTGACCATTAATGATGTTAGCCGCCTGATAATAGGGCAAGTGCAATATTCTGCCATGTGCTATGAGGATGGTGGTCTGGTGGATGATCTGCTGGTTTATCGTTTCAGTGATCATTATATGATGGTAGTCAATGCTGCCAACACCGAAAAAGATTGGAATTGGATTTTGAATCACCGAATTCCCGGAGTGGAAATAAATAATGAGAGTGATAACATTACTCTTATTGCAGTACAGGGTCGAAAAGCAGAGGCTACGTTGCAGAAACTGACCGCTTTGGATTTGAGTAAAATTGCTCGCTATCACTTTCAATCTGGAAAGTTAGCGGAAGTGCCAATGACTATTTCTCGCACCGGCTATACCGGCGAAGATGGTTTTGAACTCTATTTCGACAAAAATAGTTCCCATCATGTGTGGAATGCAGTTATGGAAGCAGGGCAGAAGTTTGATATTGAGCCAATTGGCCTGGGAGCACGCGACACTCTCAGACTAGAAATGAAATATTGTCTCTACGGCAATGATATTGACCAAACTACTAATCCTCTGGAAGCTGGCTTGGGATGGATTACAAAGTTTCAAAAAGGAGAATTTATCGGCAGAGAAGCATTGTTTGAAGTAAAACAAAAAGGAGTAGCTCGGAAATTAGTTGTACGAACCCCATTTTATGAGCCGATAAAATGAAAATTAACTTGTATTTTACTCCGGGAGAATTTCAAGAGGAAGACCTACGGGATTCTACAGCGGTAGTGGTTGATGTGCTCCGTGCTTCAACTACGATCTGTTACGCATTAAAAAATCGATGTCGAGAAATTATTCCTGCAGCAGAGGTTGAGGAAGCGGTACGACTGGCACGGCAGTGGCAGGCAGACGATGTACTGCTGTGTGGCGAAAGAGAAGGCCAACGTATTGAAGGGTTTGACCTTGGCAATTCACCGTTGGAATACAAACGTTCAGTTGTAGAGGATAAAATACTTGTTCATAGCAGTACAAATGGGTCATTTGTTTTGGTAAAAGCCAAGGCATCATTAAAAACTTATGTGGCTGGTTTTGTGAATCTGCAGGCAGTAGTGAAAGCGTTGCTGGAAAACGGTGAATCGGTGGCAATCCTTTGTGCTGGAAAGTTGGGACGCTTTTCCATCGAGGACGCTGTTTGTGCCGGGATGATAGTGAAAAGTTTGCAGCAGCATGATGCCAAAATTCAGATTGCTGACAGTGCTGTGGCTGCTAAAATACTTTTTGAAAAGTACAGTTCGAATATCTTGGGATTGTTACAAAATTGCGAACACGGTCGGTATTTAATCTCTCTGGGGTTGATGAAAGATCTGGAAGTTTGCGCACAAGTTAGCACTATTGATGTGGTGCCAACCTATCGTGATGGGGTGATTAAGAAAAATATGAGATGAAGTTGACCCGATAAAAACGTTGTGTCCGTTGCCGTTGTCTATTATTAACACCAGACTTCTGCAAAATGCGAAAATTGGTAGCCGCAGGCTTCAGCCTGCGAGTCATAATTTCTATGTTTATAGTGCCTTACGCAACCTAAAGGTTGCAACTACCATTAATTTAAGATGTAAATTGTCTATTTTGCAGAAGTCTATATTATTAACACTTTAAGGGAGGGCGGAAAGATGATTATCAGCGCCATTAATAAGCATATTAAATATTTATTGCTATTCTAAAGTCAAACTTGCATTTCATAGGATGGAGAAAGAAGATTATTTTCTATCAGGTGAGTACGACAAATATGCTATGGGGGTCGACGAGGTATTGGTTGGTAAAACGATTCCTCTAAAAAGTTCATTTAATTTACTACATTGATTTTTCTGTATTGATTAGATATTCCGTTGATGGCTTTGGGGTGGGATTGATGGTAAATTATGAGAACGGTGTGCTATCCAGCAAAAAGAATTATCACACCATACAAAGACTAAATATTTGGTTAGTGTTTTCAAAATAAAAAGTGTTATTACCATGAAAAGACGTAATAAATCAAAAGCTACGCGGAAAAAGGAAGAACTCCTCGGATTGTTGTTGATTATTTTGGGAGTTCTGATTCTGTTAAGTCTTGTTTCCTACCATGTTACCGATTGGCCTAATAGCAGTAGCCGCGAAAGAGTAGCCAACTGGCTGGGGCTGGCTGGGGCATGGTTGGCTTTTTATTTATTTAATTACACTATAGGTTATCCGGCTTTGGTATTGCCTTTTTTACTGATTCTCTGGGGATGGACTATTGTTACTCGTGGGTTTGTTATTTCCTTGCTTCGTCACACCGGCTACGCCTTGTTTTTTGCCCTTTGTTTTTCAGTAGCATTCGCTTTACCTCGGACAATTTCGCCTGAAACTGTTAGTGTTAATTATGAGTTCAATGGTCATGTAGGAGCATTTATTGCCTTTTTGCTTTATCGTTACTTGGGAGCAATTGGTGGCGTGCTGGTGCTGTTTGCAGCCATGCTGATAGCTTTTATTTCGATGACTAACATTAGCCTGGCAGGGTTTTTTGACTTGATTAACAATGTTTTGCAAAGATTTCGCCAGGGGATTGCGTCCTGGAAAGAGGCAAAAGAGCGGCACCGTGCGCTCAAGCAAAAACTCCGAGAGCAGAAGTTGGCACATTTCCAGGCTCCAGAAGTAACCTCCCCTCCCGGAAAAATTGTTCCCTCTACCTCCTCTAAGCAAGAAGAATTATCGTTTGAAATTGCAGAGGACGAAAAAGAAGTAGAAGCGGAAATTGTTTCTGTTTCGAAATCACCTGAAATTAGTAGCGAGAAGCTCACTTTTTCTTTAGATGAAGAAGCTGGAGAGCCTGGAAGTTTTGATGCCACCAGCGAAGGTCAGGTGGTTTCGGTACCAGCCGATTATCGTCTTCCTCCCATTGACCTACTCGATGAATTTGTAACTATCGATTGGGAAAGACGGCAGGAAGAGTTAATGCAGGAAGCCAGGACACTGGAGCAAAAATTAGCACTCTATGGAGTTCAAGGTAAGGTTGTTCAAATACACCCGGGTCCGGTGATTACTCGCTTTGAAGTAGAACCGGCACCGGGAGTGAAAATTAGCAAATTTCAAAATATTGCCGATGACCTGGCACTGGTGCTCAAAGCTAAACAAATTCGCATCATTGCTCCGATTCCTGGCAAAGCGGCAGTAGGTATTGAAATCCCTAATCCTCAACCTTCGCTGGTACCTTTTCGTAACGTTATTGAGTCGACTGAATTTCAGCAAGCCACCTCCCGGCTTACTCTCGGTTTAGGTGTAGACACTACTGGTCAGGTTTACGTCACCGATCTTACTGCTATGCCGCATCTGTTGGTGGCAGGTTCCACCGGTTCGGGCAAAAGCGTATGCCTCAATGCCATTATCGCCAGTTTACTGTTCAAGCATACCCCCGAAGAAGTGCGTTTCATCTTGATCGATCCTAAGAAATTGGAACTTTCAATCTACGCAAAATTAAGACGACATCATCTGATTACTCTATCTGGTCTAAATGAAGATGTGATAACTACCCCTGAAAATGCTATTTCTATTCTTAGGCGACTGGGGTTTGAAATGGAACGACGGTACAAAATTCTATCTAAAGCGAATGTTCGTATTTTAGAGGATTACAATGCTTGGGTAGAAGAACAACCGCCGAATGTAGTTGCCGAAAAAAATCTACAAAAGCTTCCTTACATCATTGTGATAATTGATGAACTTGCTGACTTAATGATGGTGGCTGACAGGGAAATCGAGGAACCAATCGGGCGACTTGCGCACCTTTCCCGGGCCGTGGGGATTCATTTGATTGTTGCTACCCAACGTCCTTCTACAGATGTCATTACCGGGGCAATCAAGGCTAACTTCCCCTGCCGCATCGCTTTTCAAGTAGCTTCCAAAACCGATTCTCGAGTAGTTTTAGATATCAATGGTGCAGAGAGACTTCTGGGCAAAGGGGACATGCTATTTCAGCCACCACGTGAACCACTGCCAATTCGATTGCATAGTGCCTATGTTTCTACCCAGGAAATTGCCCGTATCGTTGATTATGTAGCGGCTCAGCCGGCTTTTCCGCCTTTGGAACTGCCATTTGAAAAGGAGGCAGAGATAAGCGGACAGGTAGGACAACTTGCTGGACAACGCGACGAATTGTTCAACGAGGCATTAAAATTGGTTGTGCGACATAATCAGGGCTCGATCTCATTACTGCAGCGACGATTGCGTATTGGATATGCCCGCGCTGCCCGCCTTATCGATCAGATGGAGCAAGCAGGGTTCGTCGGTGTTTTTGATGGTAGCAAGGCACGTGAAGTGCTTGTGACTGAAGAAGACCTGGAAGAGATGGGAATTATCTGATTTTTTCCCAAAGAAGGTGATTCCCTTCTCCAATTGGATTAAGGGTGATTTTTTATTAATAGCAGCAGTAATGAGGAAGGGGGAGAATCGGAGGAAGTCAGTTCCCTTCGCCTGGTAGGAGAAGGGGCGAGGGGGTGAGGTACAGGGTTTTCGGATAGACTTTCTGGTTCGGCGAAGTTTTTTGAAATTGGTTTAAACGAAAGTGCCGTCAAAAATTCTCTTAATCCCAAAAAGATTATTTGAAAATGAAAGTAACTACATTTAAGAAATCGGCCTTCGCACTCGTGTTGCTGCAACTGATCTTTCCATTTTTTAATCAGGTGCTGAGTGCCGGGGACTCAAAGGCTAAGGAGATTATTCGTAAGGTTCAACAGAAATTTACCAAAGCCCAAACCTTGGAGGCAGAATTTACTCAGACTTTCCACTGGACTATGGTGGATGAAGTGCAGACTTTTAATGGTAAGTTGCTCATTGGTCCCGGCGACAAATTTCGTATCGAAACCCAGGAACAATTTATCATCTGTGATGGTAAAACCGTTTGGACTTATGATATTCCCAATAACCAAGTGATTATAGACGACTTACAAAAGACAGAAAGTACGCTACTGCCGAAAAAATTATTGGTCAAATATTCCAAAGAATTTTCAGCAAAGTTATTAGGGAAGGAAACAATCGGTGGGTTTTTATGTTATCATTTGCAGCTATTACCCCATACCGAAGATAATTACATTCAAAAAATGGATGTTTGGATTGATGGAAAGCAGTGGATTACCCGTAGATTATCCTACGTCGATGTAAATCAGAATGTCACTATTTACGAAATTAAGAATATGATCTTAGGGAAAAAGTTATCCAACGATTTATTTCAATTTCAGTTTCCTCCCCAAGTAGAAGTAATAGATATGCGCTAAAACCGAAGTTGCAACAGATGAAGTTTCAACCTCCCAGGAAGTTGAAGGGTTCGGGAGGTTATTTTTTGATGGAAGCATTTCAAAAAAGTCTTGATTACTTCAGGGAATATTTTTATATTACCTCTCAACTGTAAGACTGATAGAAATAGAATTAACCAGCAGTTAGTTGCCAATAGTGAGCGATAGAGAATGCTAAAACAGCACACCAGTAAGTTCAGTGGAGTAACATGGCGGTCGGTACTGGTAGGAACAATAGCAGTAATTATCCTTTCGATATCCAGCCCCTATGTTAATTATGCTCTACGTGGTTCTTATGTTACTGCTAATTATTTACCTTTGGGTGTAGTTTTCCTTTTTTTTGTCCTCGTAGGTGGCGTCAATGTTTTGCTTAAGTATATTAAGGCAGAGTGGGCATTTACTAGCAGCGAGCTGGTTACGATTTTTGTAATGCTGATAGTCAGTGCTGCTATTCCCACCAATGCGCTTACCGGTTTATTGGTTTCCACTTTAGCTGCTCCCTTTTATTATGCTACTCCAGAAAATCGCTGGGCAGAGTTTCTTGATCCATACATTCCAAAGTGGATGGCTCCCCGAGACCCCGAAGCAATTCGTCAGTTTTGGGAAGGATTATCTCCGGGAGCCTCAATTCCCTGGAACGCCTGGCTATTACCCCTGGCGATGTGGCTTAGCTTTGCTGCTGTTTTGATTTTCGTATGTTTGTGCGTAGTGGTTATCTTGCGAAAACAATGGGTTGAAAAAGAACGACTTACCTTCCCACTTGCTCAGGTTCCTTTTGAGATGATGCGTGAGGAACCCGGTCCTAAACCTAAGTGGCCTGCCTTGATGAAAAATTCTCTGTTCTGGATTGGTTTCGCTATTCCGGCTTTTATTCTGTCCTGGAACTGTCTCTCAGAATTTTATCCCTTTCTTGGGAAAATTGCCACCACAGGAAGTGCTCAAATATTGCCAGCGGGCCACAGTTTAAGCATCAGATTGTATTTCCCTATTATCGGCTATGCTTATTTAATTAACCTGGATGTTTCTCTGAGTATTTGGCTTTTCCATATATTAATCAAACTTCAGGAAGCAATGTATGCACAATTTGGTTTTTCTCTGGGAGCTGGAGATAATATGTACAGTTATGGAGAACCGGCTATAGAGTGGCAGGGTTATGGAGCTTTTATTCTGTTTGTACTTGTTAGTCTTTGGATGGCCAGAAGTCATATTCGTGATGTTTTCCGAAAAGCTTTTACCGGGGATCCTACCATTAATGACTCAGAAGAGTTTTTTTCTTATCGAGTGGCAGTTTTTGGGTTAATATTGGGAGTTATCTTTTTGGTTGGATGGTTAATATTTGCTGGAATGTCACCACTAATTGCCATATTTCTTCTTGCAATAGCGGGAATAGCTTACTTGGGTGTTACCAAAGTTGTCATTGATAGTGGTTTAGTGTATCTTCGTTCTCCAGTCATTGCTCCATCCTTCACAGCCTACGCTCTGGGAACAAAGTCATTCACCCCTTCTACTTTCAGTGGATTGGCATTTTCTTACATTTGGACTGGTGACCTCAAAGCTTTAATCATGCCCGCTTTTGCCCATGCTGCTAAGTTAGGCAGTATTGTCAAAATGCGGTTGAGATCTTTATTAAAACCTATTGCACTTGCAGTTTTTTTGGCTGTTGTGCTTTCACTATGGTACACTTTGTATATTTGTTATTCTGAAGGAGCATTAAACTTTCATGGTGTTTTCGTATTCCGAGGAGGAGCCACATTCCCTTTTGAAGATATGGTTAATAAACTACGAAATCCAATTCCTGCCGATCTATCGCGGCTGTCTTTTCTAGGTCTGGGGGGAACCGTGATGGGGGGATTGATGTTTTTCCGATATCGATTTGCTGGTTGGCCTGTTCATCCTATCGGATTTGCTCTGGCGCGGCTTTTGCCTATCGAATTGAGTTGGTTTTCAGTTTTTATCGCCTGGTTTTTTAAAATGTTGATTCTTAAATACGGCGGAGTTAAATTGTTTCGCCGTGTTAGGCCCTTTTTCTTTGGTTTGATTCTGGGGCAGTTTGCTGCTGCCGGATTTTGGACGGTTGTCGACATGTTTTCGCAAGTTTCATTTGGTATTATTTCTGGATGGTAATCGCCTATGATAGTTCACATTTTCAAATCGGTTAATCCGAAATATTGATCCGTCTGCCATGAAATCCTTCGCAAAAACATTGAAGCTATTGTTGGTTTTCTTAATCACATTCCCTTATTTGGGTTTTGCACAATCGGATGAGGAACTTAAGAATATTATTGCCTCGGTAAACAAACAGAGAATTGTTACGACTATTTCTACCCTTTGTAGCTCAGGGTCTCGAGTTGTGGGCTATCCTGGTAACAAAGCAGCAGCCCGGTACATCGAAAAGGAATTTCGCTCAATAGGTTTGCAGAATGTTCATTCTGAAGAATTTCAACTAGTAGCGCCCATCGATAAGGGGGCAGAGATTTTCCTGCCCTCGGAAGGGAAGAAGTTAGCTTTGTATTGTCTGTGGCCCAATTTTGTTCGAACCCCTACCGTACCTCCGGAGGGCATTTCTGGAAACCTTATCTATGTGAAACAAGGACGTTGGAGCGATTTTAATGGCAAGCAGGTAGAAAATAGCATCGTGCTGATGGATTTTGAAAGTGGCACCAATTTTCTCAATGCTCGCTTGTTAGGTGCAAAAGCTGTAATTTTCTTGCCTACCAAGAATATTTTACGTGCAGAAGCTGAACGCAAGTTTCTTCGTCTTCCGGTGAATATCCCTCGGTTCTGGATTTCCCCCCAAGATGGAGAACTTCTTTTAACGCTATTGCAAAAACGAAAGTCAGTTCCAGTCAATCTTAAAGCCAAGATGGATTGGGAAAAGGTTGTTACCCGAAATATTTTTGGGTTCATCGAAGGCAACGATCCAAAATACAAAGACCAAATAATTATAGTAGAAGCTTACTATGATGCAATGTCCGTAGTACCAGCTTTAGCCACTGGCGCGGACCAGGCTTCGGGAATTGCTGCTCTTTTAGAAATTGCCCGAACCTTCTCTAAAAGGGTTCATCCCAGACGTTCTATTATGTTCATGGCTGCCTCAGGACATTTTATGGCTTTGGCCGGAGTAGATGATTTTGTCCAAAAACATGCTCGCAAAAAAAGAATTTTCCGACAGCGAATTAAAACACCCATCAATTTTCATCTTTTCCTCGGGCTCGATCTCTCCAGCCACAATTCCCAATTAGGGACTTTCTACACCGGCGCCTTTTACAATCCAACTCTTTCTCTGAATATTTCAGACGAGTATTACAGATTTCGCTATTTTGTCCCCTTTGGCAAAAGAATGGCTACCTATGCTAAGTCTTTCTCCCAACTTGCGAATGAAAATGTTGATGACGTCTTTATTAATTCTATTTCCCCAACAAAAGGCCGAAGCTGGCGAAACTATTTTTCGGGTACCTTATTTGCCTTTGATGCAGAAATAGTTACCCATTGCGGAAATCCGGGGTTAGCCCTGATTACCCTAAATGATGTTCGTACCGCATGGGATACACCTATCGATGTTATTGAAAATGTTAATTTCGAGAATTTGACTAAACAGACCAGATTTTTGGCTTATTTGCTTGCCCGTGCAGCTAATGATCCTGAATTTCGCTCTCGGGGCGATATCGAACTGAAAGATGATGGCAAAAGCGTTAAGGGTCGTTTCCTTGAGTTCCATCCTCGACGTGGTTTTATGCCTAAAGATCCTGTGAAAAATGCCATAGCTGTGGTGCGGAGTCCTTTGAAAGTCTACGTGGGCGTTCGTGGTGATAACTTTGCGATAAGCGATGAAAACGGTGAGTTCTACATGACTACCGTGCGTCCAGGAAATCCAGGCCTGGAAGGTTATGGCATTGACCCCACTACTGGTGAACTCATCTATGCTCCAGATCTGGGTTGGGAAGACGATTTCCCTTTGGATGTCCCTCTAACCTGGGATGAAAACCGGATTACGATAGTTTTGTTCCGCAGCAAACCCGTGGACGTGTTCGAGCTTGTTGACCCACGCTATTTAAATGTATTGGATATGGGGGAAATATTGAGTGCAAGGGGATTCCCCTTGAGAAGCTATTGGACTTCTATTTGGGAAAAGCAAAGCCGTGAACCAAACAACGTTGAACCCTGTGCCACTATTTTTGTCGAACCTAAAACCCCTTTTAAGGCATTGTTTTTTACCAGCCTTTTCAGTAAACGGTTCCTTTTGCTTAATTCTACCCCAGAAAACTATGAGGGAATTGGCTATACTCCGGAAAAGGGCGCTATTCTTAACACTCCCTTACATGTAGCTCAGGATATGAATATTTTGGATGAAGCTCGACTCAAAAATTTTAAGAAATATGGTATTCGGAATCAACGAGTAGAAGAACTTCACCAAAGTGCGTCCAAAGCGCTCGAGGAAGCCAAAAAAGCTAAGGAGTCGAGGAAATATGATCTCTATATTAAAAAGGTCCGCAAAGCATTGGGCTTAGAAGCTCGAGCCTATCCCGATGTTCAGGGGACAGCTAATGATACGATTAAGGGAGTAGTCTTTTATCTTGCTCTCCTATTACCATTTTCCTATTTTGCCGAAAGGCTACTTTTTGGATTTGTGGAGATCAAGAAGCGCCTTATTACTGTAGCTCTCATTTTTATTGTGATTTTTTTCATCTTACGGTTTGTCCATCCTGCTTTTGAAATCTCTTCTTCACCTTACATTATCCTAATTGCTTTTGTTACTGCAGTATTAGCAATATATGTTCTGGCTATGCTTATTAGCAAATTTAATGCCCAGATGAGGCGTTTACGAAG
>MZGM01000150.1 GCA_002085035.1 Candidatus Zhuqueibacterota bacterium 4484_219 | reverse complement strand
CAAGAACTACTCCGTTTAGCAATTACTCGCCTGGGACTTTCAGCGCGTGCCTACGATCGTATTCTCAAAGTTTCTCGAACTATCGCCGACCTCGAAGGCGATACCGAAATTAAACCTCAGCATGTCAGCGAAGCGATTCAGTATCGTACCTTAGACCGCGAGTTTACTGTGGGAATATGAAATGACTTCTATTGTTAATCCAATGACCTACTAAATAAAAAAGCCCCTGGCTTATTACCAGGAGCTTGAATAATAATCCCTGCCAGCCTGGGTGGCTTGACAAAAGGGCCGTGTTGAACACGGTGGGCACCGCCTGGGCGCTTTTTACGTCCTCCGGCGTGAATCAACACGCTCCTTTTCCTCAGGAAAAGGATGAGGCCTGTAATACACGTCCAGAGCTAAGCTCCCTTTTGTTAGGTGTTGGCTCTTTGTCTCTAGGCCAGCACCAGGGCATAGCAGGGGATTTGTTACCTGATTGCAATTGACACAGTGGTAAGTTATGAAAAAAAAATAAGAATGTCAAGAGAAATTTTGTCCAAATATTTCAGAACAGCCACAAGATTACTGAAAGACTAGAAAAGAATTTGTTCAGTTTTTCTTTTCTCTTGATTGTTTTAGAATATTTTCTTATTATTATGTTCGGTAGATTGAAGAAAAAAATTTAGTAGAAAAGCTTATTCTACTATGCAAAACTGGCTAAATGATACGGGCAGGTTACTTATTTTCTTAGGGATAATAATTATCTTTGTGGGCGCACTATTTTCCCTTCTGGGCAAAGTACCTTTTTTAGGCAAACTACCAGGCGATATCTTGATCCAAAAGAAAAATTTTACCTTTTACTTTCCTTTAGTCACTTGTATCTTGCTGAGTCTCGTATTGAGCTTACTTTTGCATTTGTTTTTCCGGAAATGAACGCCTGAGTGCCGAATAGCAAGGACAGTTTTTTTGAGTACACGCCAGACACTCTAATGGCCAGGCAACCACTTCGTTATTTTTGACGGTGATAATAAATTTTTCCCAGGCAATGCTATAATCATTCTTTTGCCTGCATATCGGATGGACATTTTCGTAAAGTTCTTGGGCTCTTTCTTGTAATGTCATTGTTGCTCCTTAATTATTTGGTTTACCTTTGTAATTTTAAATAACAACAAATATGCCAAGCTATATTTTTAATCTAATGACTCAAGTGGATGGATTTTGTGCTGGAAAAATCGCAAACTAAACGTTTTTGAGAAGATGAGCCCAAGCAATAAAGCAATAAGAAGTTTCACAATAAGACAAGTGTTTCTTACTGATGCGCTATTGTCCTAACTGCTGTAAATAAAAATTGATTTCTCCCAGTTTAGAGCAAGCGCAAAGTTTTCAAATTCGGTAGCTTCAAAAATTACCGTGGGAGATTAACATGTACTACAAATTTTTCAACGCTCTTGTAATCCTATTGCTCTTAATCGGAGTGCAATTTGCCGATTCGTTAGCTGCACAGCCGGTGGAGGTAATAAAGATCGACGGTATAATCAATCCTGTTTCGGCAAAGTTTATTATTGAATCATTAGAACAGGCAGAAGCAGAGAACGCGGTGTGTTTAATTATTGAATTGGACACCCCAGGTGGTTTGATGACCTCCATGCGGCAAATAGTGAAAAAGATACTAACTGCGAAAATCCCAGTAGTTGTGTATGTTTCCCCCAGTGGTTCTCGAGCAGGTTCAGCGGGGGTGTTTATTACTTTAGCAGCCCACATCGCTGCCATGGCTCCTGGAACGAATATTGGAGCCGCTCATCCTGTCACACTGGGTGGGGCACGCGATACTTCCAGCACAATGACAGAAAAGATAACCAATGACGCCGCCGCATTTATTAAGACAATTGCAGAAAAACGCCACCGCAATACTAAGTGGGCAGAACAGGCTGTTCGAAAAAGTGTTTCTATCACCGAGAAGGAAGCTTTAAAAGCTAATGTTATTGATTTGGTGGTTCCAACCGTGGATTCTTTGCTTCAAGCTCTTGATGGCCGCAAGGTTGAACTCGACGGTAAACAGGTAACCCTTCGGACTAAAAACGCACCCGTTATTTTTCATCAAATGAACCTGCGCTATCGCATCTTGGACAAAATTTCTGACCCCAATATTGCCTACATTCTGCTGCTATTAGGACTCTATGGTATTATTTTCGAATTACAAAATCCTGGTGCTATCTTACCTGGGGTGGCTGGTGTTATTTTTTTAATTCTTGCCTTTTTCGCCATGCAAACCTTGCCCATTAATTGGGCCGGGCTGTTGCTGATCATTTTTGCTATTGTGTTATTCATCTTAGAAATAAAGATTGTCAGCTATGGGCTACTAACACTGGGAGGAATTGTCTCTATGGTACTGGGATCACTGATGCTTTTTGAATCGCCCTATCCTTTTCTAAAAGTTTTGCAAGGCTACATTTTTCTTATTATTGTTGTACTGTTCATTTTGGCCAGTGCTATTCGCATTTTGCGGGAGTATGAACGGGGAGTGATTTTCCGCCTGGGACGTTTGATTGGTGCCAAAGGGCCTGGACTTATTATTCTAATCCCAATTATCGATCGCATGGTTAAAGTAAGTTTGCGTGTGGTTGCTATGGACGTTCCACCTCAGGATGTCATTACCAAGGACAACGTATCGGTCAAAGTGAATGCGGTACTTTATTTTCGAGTAATTGAGCCAGAAAAAGCAATCGTGGAGGTAGAGGATTATCTTTACGCCACCTCTCAATTGGCACAAACTACTCTGCGTAGCGTATTGGGCGAATCAGAGTTGGATGAACTTTTAGCTGCGCGGGAAAAAATTAATCGCAATCTGCAGCAGATTATTGATGCACAAACCGACCCCTGGGGAATCAAGGTTTCATTGGTAGAAGTAAAGCACGTAGATTTACCTGTAGAAATGCAGCGAGCTATGGCTCGCCAAGCCGAAGCCGAGCGCGATCGCCGGGCCAAAATCATCCATGCCGAAGGCGAATATCAAGCCTCTCAGCGTTTGTCAGAAGCTGCACACATAATGGCGGAAAATAGCATGTCGTTGCAACTTCGTTTCTTGCAAACCTTAGGTGAAATTGCCTCGGAGAACAATTCCACTATCGTGTTTCCGATACCTATGGATCTGTTGACGCCATTTTTACAAAAGCAGCAAAACGGCTCAGGTGTAGAAAAATAGGATGATCTGGTCTAAAAACGCCTTTTTCGAATTCTTTTTACCCACTGAAAAAGAAGGATTAGAAAAGACACAAGGGTAGGTTATGGTCGAAGTCTGGTGCGTAGGGATTTTAGTAGCAGATGTGATAGCCAAACCTGTAGGCAAATTCCCTGAGCGGGGCAAATTGGAACTGGTCGAAGAGATGGAATTGCATGCTGGCGGTTGCGCACTAAATACAGGATTAGCCCTGGCTAAATTAGGTGTCCGTGTCGGTGTGATCGGCAAAGTTGGTAACGATGGATTTGGCGACTTTCTCATCAAGCAGTTGCAACAAGGCGGTGTGATAAGCACCGGAATTCGGCGTGATCAAACAACCAAAACCTCTGCCACTATGGTGTTGGTAGATGAGGAGGGTGAGCGTAGTTTCGTCCACTACCTGGGTGCTAATGCTAAATTTACTCTGAACGACATTGACTTTGACCTTTTGAAAGAAGGAAAAATTTTTCACGTGGCAGGTGCTTTCCTTCTGTCCGGGTTTGATGGTGCTCCCATGGCACAGGCATTGCGACAGGCAAAGCAGTTAGGTCTCATTACTTCTCTGGACACCGCCTGGGACTCCCAGGGACGGTGGCTGCGTCTGATTGAACCAGTGCTTCCCCATATCGATGTATTCATCCCTAGTTTTGAAGAGGCCAAAAGAATTTCTGGAAAACAGACTCCCGAAAAAGTGGCTGATTTTTTTCTTGACTATGGAATTAAAATTGTAGCCTTGAAGATGGGAGAAGAAGGTGCCTTTGTAAAAAATCGACAAGAGGCATATCAAATTCCGGTTTACCCAGTACCGGTAGTAGATGCTACCGGTGCTGGGGACGCTTTTGTAGCAGGATTTCTTTTCGGGATGTTGCGGGATTGGGACCTCAAAACCATCGGCCAATTTGCTAATGCTGTAGGAGCTTGTTGTGTCACCACCATGGGAGCCACAGCTGGTATTAAGTCCATGCAAGAAACCCTACAGATGATAAAATAGAAAAAATTTACTTGATTCTTGTAAATTATTTCTGTATATTTTCATTGGTTTCTTCAGGGCGATTAGCTCAGTTGGTTAGAGCGCTGGTCTCACATACCAGAGGTCACTGGTTCAAATCCAGTATCGCCCACTTTTGAACTTACCGCTTGCTGGTTAAGTAAGCGGTTTTTATTTTGCCTCTATTTTCAACCCGAAAGAAAAAAAGCCTTGACATTTGCGGAAAAAGTTGATATATTTTACTCCAATCCAGCTTTACTTAGCTGGTTTTTTTTTGAGAAATCATTTTAATTAGGAGGTTAAAAAATGGACGCGAGAATTAAAATTTTGCTCTCTCGGTACCAGCGCTACGTAATCGTGGCTTTAGTAGTGTGTCTGTCTATTTCCATTTTGGGATTTTCCGTTAAGTATTTTTCCATGGAGCAAAATGAGAAGAAAATCGAAACTCTGGAACGGGCACTAATGGATTTAAAGGCGGCAATGAATATTGATAGTGTGCGGCAATTTAACATCCAAAAGGTAATGAAAATTATTGACCAACACAACCCTTCCCTGCCTTCCAGTGTTAAATACGAAATTGCCAATGAGATTTACAATATGAGTGTAAAGTACACTAATTTAGATGTGGAGTTGCTGTGTGCCACTATTACATACGAAACAGGTGGAACCTGGAATCCTACAGCTACTTCACAAGCTGGTGCCATGGGGCTTATGCAAATCATGCCTGCTACAGGAATATTCCTGGCAGCTTATGAGAATCTTACCTGGACTAACGCCGAAGAAGTGCTGTACAAACCAACTTACAATATTCGCCTTGGTGCCAGGCATTTGTCGGCATTAATTGATATTTACGGTTTAGAAGGAGGGCTTGCCGCCTATAATGGTGGAGAAAAGCAGGCAGCCTTGTGGTTAGCTAATAACAAAGCTGACGGAATTTTAGCAACAGAAACCCAAAATTACGTCCCCGCGGTACTCAAATTGTACAATGAATACCAAAAATTTTCTATGTGAAACTACGAAAAAGGGCTGCCATCGGCAGCCCTTTTTTGTTAGATACGTAAACCCAAATCATGGACGATATTTGATCATAGTTAACCTATTGCCCCATTTGGTGTCACTTTCATATTCAACCTTGTCCATTGAACGTTCAATGATGTAGAGACCAAATCCACCTGTACGCTTTTGCTCGGCAGCTTGCACCGCATCATAAGACCTTTGCTTTTCAAAATGAAAACTTTTACCCCGATCCATAAGTATGACTACAAATTGTTCTGGTAAAATTTTAACTATTACGTTAATAAAATTATCGGGGTTAAATTCATAAG
>MZGM01000149.1 GCA_002085035.1 Candidatus Zhuqueibacterota bacterium 4484_219 | reverse complement strand
GTCCCATCCCGGATTTTGAAGGGGGGTTAGTTCTAAATTCTCAAGGAAACTATGATGAAAATGATGGTGTTGCCAGAGTACTTGCAGTAACTGAAGGAGTAGATGCGAACGGGAATCCGGCTAAAGTTTGGGGGGTGACCAATGTGGTGTTCTCTGGGGCAATTACTACCTTCAAGGTTATTCAACCGCCTGTAGACACATTGTACACCGGAGAATCGACACAAATCATATTTGACATTTATGATATTAATGGGAACCCTATTGTTGCTGGCTCTACTATTTCGGCTTCTGTGAGTAATGGAGGGGCTCTTTCCTGGACTTCGATTGAAACCGAAGATCCCGGAGTTACTAGATATTATCTAACGTTGGCTAACAATCTCGATCCAGGAAGTGGAGATACTAAAATCAAAAAGACTACAGTGTTCATCAAAGTTGATAGTGAGAACGGCAATCCGTCTCTGGAAGTAAGCCCCTCGGTTGTGTTAATACCAGCCGAAAGGGAATAGAAGTAATCTCAGATTCGGAAAAACTTAACCCTAATAGTGAACATATGGTAAAATGACCAGATCAGGAGTGCAACGGTGAAGGTATTTTTCAAGTATTTTTTTATGCTGATGATAGGAACAGTTACCTACCCCTATTTCTCAATAGCACAATCTGTGGGCAATCCTGTTATTACCTCAACTCGTACAGTATTGACCTTGGGAATTTCCGGTGAGATAAGTCGGTTCAACAGTGATGGGGTAGAGATGAAATCGCAAAAGGCAATGTTGAAGCTTAGTTTGCCAATTTTACCTGGAGTAGATGTGTTTGGTAGATGGGGGCAGGGGAACCTTACATTTTCGGATTCTACCCATGGTGTTGATGGATTTCAGTTTGAACCAGAATTCATTTACGGCGGCGGTTTACAATGGAATTTTTTCTGTTCTCCCTCGAAAAATATGAGTTTGATTTGGCAAACTCAAGCTTTGTGGTTCAATCCAGACGGTACAAAGAGATTCGACGACGAGAAAAAATCAATCTATTTGATTTTCGAGGGCTGGGAATTGCAAACTGGGGTAGTGGCTGTTGTAAGAAGCCCGAGGTTGGATTTCTACTTTGGGGCTGAAGGAAGAGGTTGTCCATATCAACTTAAAATGCAAACCACTGATGCCCAGGGTGTTCGTGTTAGCCAGTGGAAGAAGAAAGACCAGCTACATCTTGGGTATTTTCTGGGAGTAGATTTCAAGTTAACAGGCAATATTAGAACCAGTGTAGAGGTTAAAAATTCCAACCTTTGTGATTTTAATCTTATGTTGGGCATCAGTCAGATAGGCCCACCCTAAAGGATAATAAAAAATTTCTCTTGACTCTTATTTAAAAAATTATTAAAATAAACTCCGAGCAACCCCTTTAAACCTATCCGGAGAGATAGGTAAGGGGCCGGTCGGGGTTTTTCATATACCTCCAAGGTCCCTTAAAAATCAAGGCACTGCGGAGGTTTTTTTATGTTCTTACATGAGGAAGCTTATGAAAAGGCGTGTGAAAGCGAAACTAATTGACGAGGTAGGATTGCAACGCACAATTGCTCGTTTAGCCCATGAAATTGTGGAGAGGAATAAAGGTATCGAGAAATTGGCTATCGTCGGGATTCGTACTCGAGGGGTACCATTGGGGCAACGCATTGTTCGTAAGATCCAGGAGATTGAGGGCAAAGAAGTTCCTTTTGGCATCCTTGATGTTACTCTCTATCGTGATGATTTTAAATACAAGCATCCAGTGGTTCGAGTAACTGACATTCCATTTGCTATTGATGATATGAATGTTGTATTGGTAGATGATGTGCTTTACACGGGGCGCACAGTACGCGCTGCTCTGGATGCATTGATTGATTTCGGACGACCTGCCAGCATTCAACTGGCGGTAATCGTTGATCGAGGGCATCGAGAGTTACCTATCCGACCTGATTTTGTAGGGAAAAATATCCCCACTTCTGTTGGGGAAGAAGTGCGAGTACATGTTAAGGAAATCGATGGTGAAGAAGGGGTGTTTTTGTTGCAGTGAAATGTATTATGAGTGCCATAATATAGTTACTTGCTGAAAAACAACGACCAAACTAATCCGAGGTATGATGCTTTCGAGCCGACATCTGTTAGGACTTGAGGGAATGTCTAAAGAGGAAATTCAATTGATCCTAGACACTGCCACTTCATTCAAGAAAGTGCTGGAGCGGCCCATACCCAAAGTGCCGACCTTGCGCGGAACCACAGTAGCAAATTTGTTCTTTGAACCGTCCACACGCACACGGATTTCTTTTGAGCTTGCTGAAAAACGTCTGTCAGCAGATTTGGTCAATTTTAGTGCTAGTACTTCCAGTGTGTTAAAGGGTGAAACCTTAAGGGACACTGCTCGCAATATTGAAGCCATGAAGGTCGATATGGTGGTGATCCGCCATTCGTCTCCAGGAGCAGCTCATTTTTTAGCTAATTGTTTAGATTCAGCTATCATCAACGCGGGGGATGGAGCCCATGAGCACCCTACTCAGGCACTTTTGGACATGTTGACCTTGCGCGAACGGTTTGGGACTCTCGCAGGATTAAAAGTGCTAATTGTTGGTGACATCGAACACAGTCGAGTAGCACGTTCCAACATCTATGGTTTGAATACTATGGGTGCTGAAGTTGCTATTTGTGGACCGGCAACGTTATTACCAGTAGAAATTGAACATCTGGGAGTTAAGGTTTATCATAATTTGGATGAGATTCTTTCGCAAGTGCAAGTAGTCAATGTCTTGCGTATTCAACTCGAGCGGCAGGGTAAAGGATTATTTCCCAGTTTGCGGGAGTATCGTCAGCTTTTTGGTATTACTGCCGAGCGCTTTAAGCGTGTGGGGCGGGAGTTGGTGATTATGCACCCCGGGCCAATCAACCGGGGGGTAGAAATTGATAGTGAAGTGGCTGATCTGCTCGCTGGTGGAGGAGAAATACGAAATGTAGAGTAACTTCCCGCTTTTCTGATGTAACAAACTCAATTAAAATTCAAAGAAAGAGTGGGTGATTTTACATTTGGGATCACAAAAAATGAAACCCAGGCAAAATAGCTTTCTTTTCAAAAATGGCTTAATTTTTAATACCGCAAATTCTCAATTTGAAAAGGGAGATATTTTAGTAGTTGAGGGCAGGATTGAGAAAGTGGGGACGATTCCTTCTGAAGATTTTGTCGGCAGCATTATTGACTTGCAAGAGAAATATGTAGCTCCTGGTTTTGTGGATATGCATGTTCATCTTCGTGAGCCCGGACGCGAGGATGAGGAGACTATCGAAAGCGGAGTTGCTGCTGCCATGGCAGGCGGCTTCACTACGGTGTGCTGTATGCCTAATACCGAGCCTCCTATTGATAATCGAGGTATGGTGGAGTTTATCAAAAAGAAAGCTAAAAATTTGCTGGTAGCTGTTCATCCTATTGGTGCAGTAACAAAGGGACGCCGGGGGGAAGAATTGGCCGAAATGGGCGATATGTTAGATGCTGGAGCAGTAGCTTTTTCTGACGATGGCTTACCAGTGGCTTCAAGCGAGTTAATGCGTCGAGCTCTTGAATACAGCAAGATGTTTGATATCCCAATTATTGACCATTGTGAAGATCTTTCTCTTTCAGAAGGACGCTCAATGAATGAGAGCTTCACCTCTACACAACTGGGGGTTTATGGAATACCATCCGTGGCTGAGAACATTGTTGTTGCCCGCGATCTTATGTTGGCTGCCTACACCGGGGGACATGTGCATATTGCCCATGTTTCTACTAAAGACGCTGTGGCTATGATCCGTGAGGCCAAAAAACGAGGAGTGCGAGTAACCTGCGAAGTAACACCCCATCACTTTGTGCTTACTGATGAGGTTGTGAAAAGTTTTGATACTAATACTAAGGTGAATCCACCTCTTCGATCACAAGCAGATGTTGAGGCGATTCTGCAAGGCTTACAAGATGGTACAATCGATGTTATTGTCAGTGATCATGCTCCTCATTCTATTGAAGAAAAACAAGTCGAATTTGACGTTGCTCCTTTTGGGCTCATTGGCATGGAAACTTCTTTCGGCTTAATAGTTAAGCATCTGCTTGAGCCCAAAGTTTTAACTCCTGCCCAGGTTATTGAAAAAATCGTGTTGAATCCTGCAAGAATTCTTAAATTGGGAAGCAAAGATTTAACCCCTGGTAACCCGGCCGATTTTACTGTATTTGATATGGACAGCGAATGGACAGTGGATGTAAATCGTTTCAAATCTAAATCGCGTAATTGTCCATTCGATGGTTGGCAATTGCGCGGCATGATCCACGGAGTTTTTAATAAAGGACAATGGTGGTCTGAATCCTTGTCCAGTACCAAAAAAATTTGATAAAACATTCAAATTAGGATAAATAGAGCTTGACATTCAGAGAAAAATTCACTAAATTGTAGTTTTTGAAACGCAACAATTATTATGATTTGGAGGGTAAAATTGAAGACATATTCAGCTAAAAAAGAGCAGATAGTGCACAAATGGTATCTGGTAGATGCGGAGAATCAGATTTTAGGTCGATTGGCTTCTCGAGTAGCTTCTATTTTGCGTGGTAAGCATCATCCAACTTTTACTCCTCATCTGGATATGGGGGATCATGTAGTAATTATTAATGCCGACAAGGTACGCATTACTGGTAAAAAATTGCAACAGCGGTTTTATTATCACCATTCGGGTTATCCCGGAGGTTTAAAGCAAATATCGCTGGGAAAGTTGTTGCGGGAAAAACCGGAACAGGTGCTTTATCATGCAATCTGGGGCATGTTACCCAAAAATCGTTTGGGACGCAAGCTAATGAAGAAGGTTCGCATCTATGCAGGACCATCGCATCCACATCAAGCTCAGCAACCGGAATCTTTAGAGTTGAAATAACTTTAAGGGAGTATGTTAATGAAGGAAAATACTTATTATGCTACTGGACGCCGCAAGGAAGCAGTGGCGCGGGTTTGGTTGACTCCCGGCACTGGCAAAATAGAAGTAAACGGCAAGCCTTTGCTGGAATATTTCAAGCGTGAGACACTTAAGATGCTTGTCGAGCAGCCGTTGGAGGTTACCGACACATTAGGAAAGTATGATATTTATGCCAAAATTCACGGCGGTGGTCTTTCTGGTCAGGCTGGGGCATTACGTTTGGGAATCTCACGCTCACTAGTTAAGGTTAACGAGGATCTACGCCAGAAGTTGAGACAAGGTGGTTTCTTGACTCGTGATCCTCGTGTGGTGGAACGCAAGAAGTATGGACAACAAAAGCTCGCAAAAGCTTCCAGTTCTCGAAGCGGTAACAAGAAAATTTAGGAGAGGTTTATGCCCGAAATAATGTTAGAACAATAGTTAA
>MZGM01000029.1 GCA_002085035.1 Candidatus Zhuqueibacterota bacterium 4484_219 | reverse complement strand
GGATTTTTTCAGGACGCCCTAAAATAGGACCGTTTTCAACATGCCTTGAATCTAAAAACAGAATATTCACCTTTTTTCTCTTCAACGTCACGGAATCAAATCTAAGAGAACACCAGGTTCATTCCAGCAGTGAGTACATCGGATCCCAGGGCGGGAGTACAATTGGTTTGGTTTTCAGCAAAGCCAGCACAGATGGCGACAGGTACTTCTTGTTGATAACCACTTCGTAAACGTAGTCATCGAACCATTTGTCAAACATAATAAGGTAGCCCTTACAGCCTCTTTTCATACCCCAACTATTCTCTACTAACCATTTCACTGGTTTACCCTCAACCAAATCTACCCCGACAAAAACCATCGCATGAGTTGGAACGCTGTCGTGGTACAAAATTCGGTCTTTTTTGTTCAATTTTAAATCTACATCATAGATTGCTTCATAGTCGTAGATGCTGGGTGTCATTATACCTCTGGCGATGTAACTCTCTTTACCAACATCGCATCCGAACCAAACTGGCTCATTGGCTAAAACCGACCTGAGGGTAACAGCTTTGAGGCTATCAATGTTGATATTGATGAAGGTCAGATTGGGATGTTCAACCATATTTCTATCTAGATTAATCTGGTAAAGTTTGTTGTAGGGGTGGGCAGGACAATTGTAAAGGCAAACATAGTCATCGAGGTTGATATCCACGACTTGATGGAAGAACTCTAAAGGTGTGTAGGTTTTAGGTTCGCTCAAGTTGCCATTTTTATCCTTGTAACGCCATTGGAATTTCACTGGAGGCATCCCGAGATTGAGTACCAACATGCGATAAATCTCGGCAAGCATCTCGGTTTTACGGGCGCGAAGTTCAGATTTGCTTTTACCCTTTTCACTCATCTGGCGAAGTATGGCAGCATCTTGGCGCAATTTCCGGCTGATCAATCCATTCATCACCCGTGTATTATTGCTATGTTGACTTTCTGGCATTATGTTCTTAGGTACGACTCCGTATTTGTTGATCAAGGCGACTACAAAATTCCACTGTCCACCATCAGGGAAGGGGTGTTTAAGTAGAAATTCAACTTCTCTGTCGCAAATATTACGGGTTCTGGTTTTCAGGATTGATTCGAGAAAGAAGTTTGCCTTTTCCATTTTGTCCCAGAAAAAAAGATAGTTTTCAGAGAACTCAAAACTCTTTAGATTGAGTTTTCTCTGCACAATCGGACGCATGATGTTAAGTCCAGCGAATAACCAACAGCGTCCACTCTTTTGCTGATTGGTTACTTTTCCGGTTTCAATACGATGTGAAAACAGACTATCGTAGCCGGCGATAATCTGGCGATTTAGAGCCAGTTTTTTGACGTCATTGTGAGTCACAGCATTCATGATCGCTTTGGTGTGAGCATCTAACTTGAAGGATTTACGCAATGATTGAATAACTTCAGGGGTTAGGGACCCGGTGCTTGGAATTTGTGCCCACAAACTGAGCGAGCTAAAAATCAGAATAATCCCCACAAACGTATTAAGCAAGTTACGTTGTTTCATAATTTTCCTCCCTATTTTTTCCCATCGTAGTGTCAAATATTTACTGATTTATATCGTTGAGGATATAAGTTTTTAACTGTTTTTCCCTTTCTTTAAAATCTACCAGATACTTTGCCATCTCTTTTTTAAACTGAGGTGAATGGTTGAAATGCTTTAGGTGAAGGACCTCATGAAGAACAATATAATCAATCAAGCTTTCGGGTAGGCATATAAGTCGCCAGTTAAAGAAAATATTTCCGTCTCTGGTACAGTATCCCCATCTTTTTGTCTCTTTGGTAGCAACCGTTTTGTAAAGCACTCCTATTTTCCTGGCAAAATTTTGTGCTTTTTCCTGGGTGTACTCAAGTGTTTGGGTAGCGAGAAAATCAATTAATACCTCTTTTTTAGTTTTCCTGGAATTCAAATAAACAAAAAAGACTTTTTTAGAAATTCTCACTCCGCAGTGGAGTTTTTCTGTTGGACAAACTTTTATTTCAAATGGTTCTCCTCTATATAGCAAAGTATTGTCCTCAAAGAGCTTTTTCGCCTGGGAAATCTCTTTAATCTTTTTCTCAAGCCAGCGTCGTTTCTTTTCAAAGAGGGCTTCAAGGTCTATATCTTTATTTCGTGGAAGGACAATTTCCAATATAGGCCCTGGTTTCAATCTCAAATAAATAAGGCGTACAGCTTTACGTTTTAGGTAACAAGGAATTTGCTTCCCATTAATTTCTACAGGTAGGGTTTTCATTTACACTTGAGTTTTTTATTGTATTAAAATTAGTGGTAATTTAGTTTTGCACCCTGGGTTTGTTAAGAGTTTACAAATAGTCGAGCTAACCAACTTTTTTCCAGAGAAATGGCATGTGCTGGGCAAATCTCGCTGCAGCAAAAACATTTAATGCACATCTTGTAATCGATTCGGAGGGTATCGCTATCTAATCTCATTGCCTTAACTGGACAATTTCGGATACATGTTTTGCACCTGGTACACTCCTTTTCATTTATCTTAGGACGAACCCATACTAAAGGTTTGAAAATATCCACCAGTGGTTTGGGCACGATTTGAAGCAAAAAGTTAGACGGCAACTTGAAATCATTGAGCTTTAATTCCTGCAATGTAGAAACATTGGAAGAGATTTTGGTTTGCCCTAAATTGCGTTTTTTTGCTTCTCGTATTGTAGGTAAGGTAGCCGGATTGAAGCCAATCAAATAGGACGCTATTGTGTCTAAAGCTACTCCATCGGTACTTGCCAGTAGATAGCCAATTGGGCGAGGTGTGCCATTGGAGGGGCCATCGCCCTCCATCCCTACCACTGCGTCCATTAGATGAAGATGGGGACGGCTTAATTGGTAAATATCTAACAAAACCTTGGCAAAATCCTGGGGGTGAGGAGCATGCTTGTGGAATTCAGTTTTCTGATATCCAGGAAGCACCCCATACATGTTTTTTACCGCCCCAGTGAACAACATTAGATTATGAGTTTTTAACTTTGGCAGGTTAATAATTACGTCCACCTGTTGAAGGATTTTAGTAAGATAGTATTGGGACCCATTGCTTGAACAGCGGAACATCTTTGATGTCTCGAAGCTTACCAGTTGGGCTCCAGTGCGTTTGGCTATCCGGGTCAACCCGGTGGCATCCCAATAGCGTTGAATACCTCCAACAATTCCGCCTGGGCTATCTCCGATAATAGGATAGCCCCCTAATTCCTGCACCATTCGGGTGACAACTTCTACCACTGTCGGGTGAGTAACAATAGCCTTGTCCGGAGCCTGAGCAGCAAGCATATTGGGTTTGAGGAGTACTCTGTCACCTGATTTTACGTATTGTGCTAAGCCGCCCAGGTGGGAGAAAAGCTGGCGGATGGTCTGGTAAACTTCTTCGAAGGAATAACTTTGGCAGGGCTCAATTGCTACAAAAGAAGTTGGCAAACCAGCGAAGGAAGTAGGGTTTGCTTCTTGCGGGGTGTTAGTGTTAATATCTTTTCTCACCTCTAAATCAATTTTAGGCACACTGTTTGTTTGCCATCACCCTATCATCAACTCGCACCACAAAGCACTTGGATGGACACTTTTCTACTGCGGTGTCGAAATCTTCCCAGTCAGGAGGTACTACAGGCAAATTGTCTTCTATTTTTACCTTACCAGAGGGTACAAATTTAGGACTGGCACATAATGTACAACCGATACAGCCCACGGAACACACTGCTTTTACGTCCTTGCCGCGATCGTGCGAAACGCACGCCACGTACACTTTTTGAGTAACCGGGATTATTTCTATGATGCCTCTTGGGCAGGCCTGAGCACAAAGACCACAACCACTACATTTTTCTTCAAAAACTACTGGTAGCCCATTGTCGGACATGGCGATGGCATCATAGGGGCATGCAGATACGCACGAACCTAACCCCAGACAGCCATATTTGCAAGCTTTGGAACCGCCTCCCAGTAACTCTGCAGCATGACAATCAGTTAATCCTTCATAGATGTATTTTGCTTTCGCCTCCTTTTTACCTCCGCCACAACGTACAACTGCTACCTTTTTGGTGACTTCCTGGGCTTCAATGCCCAAAATTTCCGCTATTGAACGAGCAACCAAAGTGCCCCCAGGGATACATAAGTTGCTGGCAGCCTCTCCATTTACAACAGCTTCCGCATAGGCCGTACAACCAGCGTAGCCACAGGCGCCGCAATTGGCATTAGGTAAAATCTCTACAATCTGCTCTACCCGAGGATCTACTGTGATGGCAAATATCTTAGAAGCAAATGCCAGCAGGGTGCCAAAGAATAACCCAAGTCCACCTAAACTAATAACAGAAAACAGCAGAATCGGACTCATTACAACCTCCGATACTCAGTAGTTGCAAATTTACTAATTTAGACCAATGCCGTCGATAACTGCACCACAAAATTCACATTTTCCCTCTTTGATGTGGTTTTCCAGAATCGTATAGCCATAGCGACGGATAAGTATTTTATTACAATGGTAGCAATAAGTATGTTCACCCTCATCGCCGGGGAGATTACCAGTGTAAACATAGCGAAGTCCAGTTTCAAGACCAATTTCGCGCGCTTTTCGGATAATATGTACTGGAGTAGGCTCTACATCCATCATCTTGTAATGGGGGAAAAATCGGCTGATATGCCAGGGAGTGTCTTCTCCTAATTCAGCATAGATGAAATGAGCCACTTTGCGCAGATCGTCTTCCTTGTCATTCCAACCCGGCACGATGAGAGTGGTAACCTCAATCCAGATACCCAACGATTTCATCAATTTCAGCGAATCCAATACCTCTTCCAGTTTTGCCCCAATTTTCTTGCGATAAAAATCAGCATTGAAACCCTTAAGATCTACATTGGCAGCATCCAAATATGGCTTGATTTCCTTTAATGCCTCCGCCGTAAGATAACCGTTAGTAACGAATACATTTAAAATATTATGCCTATGGGCTAACTTTCCTGCCTCATAGGCATACTCATAAAAAATAGTTGGTTCGGTGTAAGTGTAAGCGATTGATTTGCAGTGATGTTGTTCTGCAATTTCTACTACTTGTTCTACTGATAATTGTTCGCCGGGTATTTGTTCTGGTGACGGTTCGCTTTCTGGGGAGGCTTTGATTTTCACCTGGGAAATGTCGGCATTTTGACAAAAATCACAGTGAAAGTTGCATCCTACAGTAGCGACGGAGAAAGAACTTGACCCGGGGCACACGTGGAAAAGTGGTTTTTTTTCAATAGGATCCACATGGGCAGCAATGATTTTCTCATACACCAGGGTTAATAGTTTTCCACCTTTGTTGTACCGCACACCGCATGTACCTAACCGTCCCTCAAGAATTTTGCACCGATGCCGACACAAATTACAAACCACCCCTTTATTTTCAATCGGGGTGTAGAACATGGCTTCTTTGAAAGGTTGGCTCATAGAAGCATTCACTATCATTCATTTTCCGGTGGCTTAAGAATATTCGAAGAATATCAGCCTAAGAATTGCCGCAGTACTTTACCTTTGCTGGTCTGACGAAGTTTCCGCAAAGCTAATTCCTTAATCTGCCGTACTCGTTCGCGACTCAGGCCTAAACGCTCCCCAATTTCGTTCAAAGTTAATGGTCGTTCCTCGTTGATTCCATAGTAAAGGCGTAGAATTTCTCCTTCACGCCAGGGGAGCGAGGACAACACCTTTTCTACCTCAATCTTTAACGACTCGTCGAGCAATGAAGCATCGGGACGTGGCGATTTTTCATCGGCAATAAAGTCGAGCAAAGAGGAATCAAAATCATCGCTAATGATCTCATCAAGGGACAAATCCTTCCCCAAGCTGACCATAATGTTGGACAGATCAGAATGAGAAATTCCCAAAGCCTCGGTGACTTCCTCGAGGCTGGGATCTCGTCCCAGTTCTCGACGCAATTTATTGAAAGTTTTCTCTACGCGGAACACCTCCCAAACTTTGTTGAAAGGTAGCCGCACCATCTTGGCATGATTGACAATCGCTTCAGTAATAGACTGACGGATCCACCATACTGCGTAAGAGATGAAACGAAAGCCCTTGGTGCTGTCAAATTTTTTCGCAGCCTTGATTAATCCGATATTACCTTCATTAATCAGATCTTCCAGTGGAAGGCCACGGTTTTGGTATTCTTTGGCAATAGAGACCACAAAACGCAAATTGGCCTCCACCAAACGATTAAGCGCTTCTTGATCGCCAGCACGAATACGTTTGGCTAACTCGACTTCTTCCTCTGGCGTCAAAAGAGACACCTTCTGAATGTCCTGCAAATAATTAGCAAGAGAAGCTTTATAGGTAATTTTGGAAAAATATTTCATGGTTTGCTTCATCCTTGTTTGTTTTTGGTTAAAAAATCAAAAATGAATTCACTTTCAGTGCATCGGCTACTAAATTCGCCAGTGTGCAAGTTCTGGTTCCGTTACAGGAGCAACTTTAATTTCTCCTTGATGTTCATTATGTCTGTAACTCACATAAACTTCGCTTTCGTTCTTACCGTCGCAATATCGAGCGGTAATCTGGGCAATCGATAAAATATCATTTTCGGTGATCGTACCCTCAGCCAAAGTTAATGGACCAACAAAGTCCCGAGCTTCAAATACCCACCTACCTTTGGTGTACTGCTCAAGAAAATGATTTTCAGCCTCATTGCGACCTACTATTACCTTAACTTGATCTGACAACCTAAAATGACGTCCTACCTTTAGCAGAATTACATCTTCCTGATTTATCTCATCTGGCGAACGATGTGCGAGAAGGTCGCGTAATCGCCGCCCATAATTTTCATCAGTCAAATAACAGTGCCCATTTGCGGGTTGAGGATAGTTAGTGATGCCCAGAGTCTTCGCCAGTTCAAACTGCTTGTGTCGCGAGCGCCCGCTAATATCAGCCAGTTTTTCACGATCTATCCATCCTTTTTTCTCGGGAATAGTCAAGGGTAGCAATTTAGCCGATAGCGGACGTAAAATTAGACCTTCCAAATTACTCTGTTTTTCAATTAATCGTAATGTTTTAAAGTGTTGGCTCATTGGACGTTGTCCCAACACTTCTCCAGTTATAACGAACTGTGCTCCAATTTGTTCCATGTAGCTCTTTGCTTTTTTCAACATGAAAATACGGCAATCGATACAAGGGTTCATTGCCGAGCCGTAACCGTATTTGGGTTTTAGTAAAACCTTTTGTAAAAACTCCTGAGAAATGTCAATGATCTTAATTGAGACGCCGGTCTGGGCTTCAACTTGAGAAATTTCCTCCCGTAAAGATTTCGTTATTTTCTTTTTTCGATTCACAATGCGACGATGTTCTGCTACGAAAAAGCCAGTGTCAAAACTAACCCCTGCTATTTCGATTCCCTGACTAGCTATCATCTTAACTGCAAGAATACTGTCTAATCCTCCGGATACCAGAGCAACTGCTTTGATATTTTTGTCCTCCCTAATCAGAAAATCCCAATTTTGCTTTGGCTTCCTCGCTCATCATTGCAGGGTTCCATGGTGGATCCCAAACTACTTCCACTACAGCGTCTTTCACACCTTCCATGCTTAGTAGTCTGTCCCGCACTTGTTGAGCAATAAACGAATGCATGGGACACCCCGGTGCAGTAAGAGTCATTTTTACTTGCACCACCCCACCATCAACCTTGACATCATAGATTAAGCCCAGATCAACCAAATTAACGGGGATCTCGGGATCGTAGCAATCTTTTAAAGCTTCCCACACTTGTTGTTCTGAAATCATTTTGCACTCTTATGTTGATCGTGTTATTTGTTTTACTCTTTTTATGACAATTTGTTCACTATTATTTTTTGGGTTAATGTTTTGTCTTTTGCATTATCTGTTCCGCTACTTCCATGAAAGCCTTGGTCTGTGGTGAATCAGGTTTTTCTATTACAACTGGCGTTCCTTGGTCGCTACCGATACGGATTTCGGGGTCTAAAGGGATCTCTCCGAGGAAAGGTACTCCAAGTTGTCGACAGATTCCTTTGGCACCGCCATGGCTGAAAATTTCAGTACGTTGATGGCAATGCGGACAAATAAAATAGCTCATGTTTTCAATTATCCCAATAATGGGCACATGTACTTTTTGAAACATCGACACACCTTTGACAGCATCTGCCAGGGCTACATCCTGAGGAGTTGCAACAATAATCGCACCAGAAAGTTCTAACAGCTGTGAAATACTAAGTTGAGCATCTCCTGTGCCAGGTGGTAGATCAATAATAAAATAATCAAGCTCTGCCCATGCCACTTCGGTCATAAGTTGCTCAATAGCCTTAGAGACAAGTGGCCCCCGCCAGATAACAGCGGTTTCTTTTTCTGGTAGAAGAAATCCTATGGACATCACTTGTATCCCGTGTTTTTCTAACGGAATCATTTTGTTGTTTTGTATCCCGGGTCGTGCCGCACTAAGTCCCAACATTATTGGCACATTGGGACCATAAATATCGGCGTCAAACAACCCTACCTTGGTGCCTTTCTTGGCAAGTGCCAAAGCCAGATTGACTGCAACCGTAGTTTTACCAACACCACCTTTTCCACTTGCTATTGCGATTTTATGCTTTATTTGGGAGAGCAATTTAGGACGAATGGTTTGTGCCTTCTCTCCAGTGGCACCAGTTTGCTGTACTTCTACGTTTACATTGTTTACTTCAGGTATCGCGCTTATGACATGCTTAACTTCTTTGACGATCGTCTCTTTAATTTTGCTGTCCTGGGTTCTGATGTCTAATATTACCTTAACAGAGTTATTATCCAAGATTTCTACTTGCTTTACCATCCCGAAGGATACAATATCTCGACTGTAACCAGGGTACTTGATATTTTGGAGTTTCTCCAAAATCTTTTCCTGGGAAATAGTAGGTTTGGTCTTGTTTTTGTTTTTGAAAATTTCCATTTCTGGCTCCTTAGTAACTTGAATGTTCTGCTGGCTGAAGCCAAACAACTCGACGGCCAGTTTTCTGTACACTATCAACTAAGTCTTTGAGTGTTGTTTGTTCCAATATCTGGCAAAATCCTTCTTTGGCTTTTTCCATTACCGATATAAGGTAACAATCATCAACGAGCTCACAGCGCCGTTTCGAGCAATCGCACACAAAAATTGGCACGTCTCCCTCTATGGCTTGTACTATTTGACGGAGGGTCGTTTTTTCAGGAGAATAAGCAAGTGCATATCCTCCTTTGGCCCCCCTAAACGACCGGACCAATCCAGCTTTTGCTAGACTTTGAAATATCTTTGCTAAGTAGGCTTCTGATAAATTCTGAGCCCTTGCTAGTTCACTAACCAGAATCGCAGGCCTTTGGTGCTGGTTTATTGCCAGATACAACAAACTGTGAATGGCATGCTCTGTACTTTGCAATAACTGCATAGATAAGTTGTCAATTTAGACAATTCGGACTTTGTTTATCCGAATTTAATAAAAAGGGCCCAAAATGTCAAGAACTTTTTGAAAGGTGTTGAGGGGACAAAGGGGAGCCTTCGAATTGTTTAGATGCAGGTGGGCTACAACGTTCCGTAGGTTCCGAACTCCTCGA